>VEPD01000487.1 GCA_012027035.1 Ruminiclostridium sp.
ATATGAACCGGAGAGCTTGATGAGGGCCTTATTCTATTGGAAATAAACCGGCCTTGCAAAAGGTTCCAGTCAAAGGATTTGCCGTTGAAGGTAACCAGTCCTTCAAAGTCCGGGAGCAGACGGTTAAGCTCCAGGAGCATTGCGGCCTCTTCATTGTAATCCCTCATGAAAAACTGTCTTATTCTGAAGAACCCCTCTTCGAAATAACCGACGCCCACAAGGAAAGCTACAGTTCCTGCTCCCCCCGAGAGCCCCGTAGTCTCCGTATCAAGAAACAGCAGCTTTCCTGCGGCAATGGAGCCGACACGGTATTCCGGACAGAATCTTGAGAAGCTCTGACTGCCAATCTTCAGGACGTCTCCCAGACAGCAGCCTCCATACATACTGCTGACAGGATGCCTGCTTTCCATGCAATAGAAAAACCCTGCTTCATTGGTGTACACAGTTCCGGGTATGGTGTCCTGTATCCTATCCACCGGCACAGTGCCGCCGCTTGCTTTTTTTATGCTGTTTTCCTTGTAAAGCCCCAGCTTGCTACGGATATCCATGATTTACCGTATTCCTTTTCCCTTTTTGCTATAAAACTATTCTATACACATCGCATTTACAAGTATGATTACCACGTTTCTGTTTTACTATTTGCTATTCAGCACAATATCAATCAGCTTTAAAACCAGCGCTTTGGGATTTCCGCTCCCCGAAAACTCATTCAATGGCCCGACGCATGAAGGGCACCCACTTTTGCAGCTGCAATTCTCCACCATCCCTCGGGTGGTGGCAAACAGCTCATTATGAAGCTCGTACAGCTTTTCGCTGAAGCCTACACCGCCCGGATAACTGTCGTAAATATAAACCGTGGGCCGCTGTGTGAAGGTGGAGCGTACCTGATGAACGACTCTGATGTCGCCGGGATCGCACATGAGGTAAATGGGGGCTGAATTGGCAAGCAGGTTGGATAAGCCAAGCAAACCGTTTTGCATATCCGACTGGGAAATCCACTCCGGCATAGCTTCAGGAAGACTTACCCAGTAAGAGGTGGTGTGCATTTCAAGATCAGGCAGGTCTACCGGCCCCGCGCCTATATTTTCATGTGTGTGCAGCTTTATCTTTTTGAACATTGTAACAAGGGCGTTTACCGTTACTTCGCCGCAATTCCTTGAAATACCGTCTTTCTCATCTTCCCTGAATACGTCCATCACCTTTAGATCCACCGACACGTGGGAATCGGTATAATAGTCCGCATCCACTTTACGGACATAAGCTTTCTTATCGTTGAAATCCAGCTTTTCCACCTGGTACTGCTGACCTTCATGTATGTATATGGCTTCCTCATGCAGCAGCATCGGAGCGCTGAAGCGGTCCATCTCTCCTATTACCTGCCGGTGGGTATCTGAAATGTCAATTATGATGAAGTTTTCGTTTGAAGCGCTTCGCAAGCTTATTTCGTCCGCCGGAAAAACATCGGACATCCAATGCCATCTGTTACCCACATGCCGGATAAGTCTTGCCTCCTCCATATAAGATAATATTTCCGCCGTGGTTTCCACTCCGAATTTCTCTCCGTCCTCGAAGGGAAGCTCAAAGGCTGCACATTTCATGTGATTGTACAATATAATCAGGTTATCGGGATTTATAAGTCCGTTTTCAGGGCTTTTGCCAAAAAAGTAATCCGGATTGCTCACAATATACTGATCCAGCGGACTGCTGTTTGCCACCAGGAATGTAACGGATACTCCGCTGCGGCGGCCCGCTCTGCCTGCCTGCTGCCAGGTGCTGGCGATGGCGCCCGGATAGCCGCAGATGATGCAAGCTTCAAGGGCGCCGATATCTATGCCCAGCTCTAGGGCATTGGTAGATACCACACCCGTTATGCTTCCTTCTCTCAGACCACGCTCGATTTCACGTCTCAGGTTTGGCAGATAACCTCCTCTGTAGCCGCGCACCTTGTTTTCGCCGCCTGTTTTGCCATGAAATATATCCTTGAGATAAGTGACAAGTACTTCGACATTCAACCGGCTCCTGGTAAATACTATTGTCTGAATATCGTTCCTTATAAGGGTTTCGGAAAGGTTCTTCGCTTCCAGCAGGCTGCTTTTTCTTATTCCAAGTTCCTTGTTTACCAGCGGCGGGTTGTAGAAAATAAAATGCTTCTTTCCTGATGGCGCGCCGTTGTTGTCAATGAGCTTTATATCTGCGCCGGTTATGCGGGACGCCAGTTCCGCCGGATTTGCGATTGTTGCGGAGCAGCATATGAACAGAGGCTTCGATCCATAGAATTCACAAATCCTTCTAAGCCGCCTGACGGTATTTGCAAGATGGCTTCCAAAGACGCCCCTGTAGTGGTGGACTTCATCTATTACAATGAATTTCAGATTTTCAAAAAGCTTCGTCCATTTGGTATGATGAGGAAGTATTCCGCTGTGGAGCATGTCCGGATTAGTCACAACAATATGTCCTGCCTGGCGTATGGCTTTTCGCGCCGACTGCGGAGTATCCCCGTCATATGTAAAGGTTTTGACATTCACACCCGCTTCGGTAATAAGCTCGTGCAGTTCGACGGTTTGATCCTGGGATAAGGCTTTAGTAGGAAACAGAAATATCGCCCTGGATTCTTCATCCTGCAAAATCGCATTCAGCACAGGGACGTTGTAGCAAAGGGTTTTTCCCGATGCCGTAGGAGTAACTACGACAATATCATTGCCTTCATTGACCTCTTTTATTGCACTAGCCTGATGGGAATAAAGCTTGCGGATCCCCCTGCGCACCAGCGCATCCTTGATCCTCTCATCCATAAATCCGGGAAAGTCTTCATATACAGCTTCCCTGGCCGGAATCTCCACCCATGAGGTGACGTTTTTCATTATCCTGTCGGAAGCTCTGAAGTATTCCAGCATTTGATCAAGGTTCATAGGCACGCCCCCCCTGCGAACATATATTCTATACTTATTTTAATATGTTTTCATACATATTACAAGGGATTTGAACCCGATAATTCGTACTTGTAGGATTATGTGAATTAGCGGGTGATGTGTGGACATGGCTGCAAAGTTATGCATCAGGTTCCGTCATGGGCAGGCTGTAATGTCCTGTCTCACTCGACAAACTACATCGCTCATAACGATTGAATGACTAAATGAAATGAGCGATGTAGTATTAATGCGGGCGCTTGTCATTCGCCATCCATGG
>VEPD01000308.1 GCA_012027035.1 Ruminiclostridium sp.
GCAATAGCGGTACATACCTCAAGTTCGCAATTTCAAGAGCATTAGTATTGTCACCATTGGCGCCTGTCAGAGAAGCTGCAATATTATTCAGGTCGCTTAAGTTTGTATTGAGCCTTATGTTACCCATTTCCAGAGGCCTTCCGGAATTTATTACCGTGAAGAAATCCGCCCCGGCAACAGGAGCGTTACCCATGGTCATACCGCTCTTGTGCAGGTAATTCACTTCACGGGTAAGTAGATTGACAAGGGCATTCAATCTTATACGCATATCGGATACTATGTTCAGTGACGCAGGTATCATTGAAATAACTGCATCGACATCACCGGCTATATCGCTGCCGACTGAAGAAGCTGTCGCAACTCCGGTGTATTCGGTCCCACCCGTTCCGCCGGTCACCAATCCCCAGTCAATGCCTGTATCGGTAACTACAGAGGCCTTTATCCCAAACCCGCTAAGAATTGTATTATAGGCTGCAGTTTCCCCTGTGGCGTCATCATTTGTGAAGATAACGGCATATTTATTATCATTCGGCCTGAAGGTCATGCCGCCGAATGCGTTAAATACATTGGTAAAATCAGCAGTTGCCGCAGTAGCCGGTATTTGCGTCAGTAAACCTACATCCGTTGTGAAATCGGCATATTGGGACATATTGTAGCTGGTATTTCCAATGACGTTGTCCCCATGAGTGGTAACCAGCCTGATATTGAAGTCCAGCCCCCGTTTACTGATTTCAGCGGCATAATTCAGGATATTGTTCTGCACATCCGCAAGATTAAGACCGCTGGTTGAGGAAATATCCACGACAAATGTGACGTCCGTTCTGGTATTTGGTGTGCCGTTTTCTATTCCGCCCACAGCTCCGGACACCTCGCCGCGGGATTCCAGAAGGCCTTTTATAATACCATTTTTAAGAGGCACTTCTATATTGCTTCCCTCCAACTTGGGAACATAAAAGATATCGCCGGTATTTCTTTCAGCTGCGTACAGATTGGTACCTGTAGATTTCTGAACCAGGAAATACCCTCCCAGAGTGATATCGGCCTGGCCATCCTGCATTTCATTGACTTCTACATTAGCCAATTTGGTCAGGCGGTCTATCAGGCTATTACGCTGGTCACGGTAATCATTGGCTGTATCTCCCGAGACCTCGGTCCTTAGTATAGTCATGTTTAAATCGGCAATTTTGCTTGTTATATTATTGATTTCATCAATTCTTACACTTATCTCCGAGTTCAAATCGCTCTGAAGTCTGTCCAACTGCGATCCCATGTGGTTGACCTGCTCCACAAGGGCTTCCCCTCTCTGCCTGACAAGTGCCCTTACAGTGAGACTGTCAGGCTCCTTGGAAAGCTCCTGCCAGGAATCCCAGAACTGATTGAGTACATTCTGCAGACCGGAATCCATGGGCTCCGCCATAATTGCCTGTACATCCTGAAAGGTTTTCCTTCTGGATTCCCAGTATCCAAGTGTTGTATTCTCCTGTCTGTATATATTGTCAAGGAAGGAATGGCGTATCTGCCTGATCTGCTCTATGTCGGCGCCAAGGCCGAGCTGAACCATCCCGGTCCGGGTAAATTCTGTCTGTAAAGGGCCGTTCTTGATCATGGCCTGCTGCCGCACATACCCCTGGGTATTTACATTTGCTATGTTGTGACCTGTTACATATAAACCCCGCTCATTGACTGTAAGTCCGGAGCGGGCTATTTCATAGCTGGTAAAACTTACTGACATAGGCGCCTCCTACAGTTTCACATCCAGAAGGTTTCTCTTCCTGCCATCATTGGTTTGACCCGAATTGCCATACATGTTACAGGATGCTTCTGCTCCGGTAAGCAGGTTTATGGAGAAATCTATATATTCAAGAGAATTTCTTATCAGTTTTGCATTAAGGCTGTTAGCTTCCTTGATTTCCTTTAATATCTGTGATAACTCAACAAGAGCGCCCCGCAATTCCAGAGCCTTCCCCTGGGGCAGCATACTGGCAATAATGCTTACTGTGAGCTGTGAAGCGTCCTTCTTATAGTATTCTGAGAACTTTACGGCTATTTTTTCACGTATTTCTTCCAAATCGGCAATCTGTAAAACAAGGGCCTGTTCCTTCCTTGTGAGGCTATCCAGTTCTGCTGCTTTACCCTCTACAATGATATGTGTTTTTTCATGGGATATTTTTAAAACTTCCCTGTAAAGCCCTGCTTCATTTTTTAGTACATCTATTAATCCATCTGCCAAAAGTTTATCCAATCAATACACCACCCGATAAAAATTCGCACTAAAAAAAATAGAGAGCATTTTACTCTCAAACTGCTTTCTTTTCTCATGCTTTTATGTCAAAGGTATTTTTTATTACTTTATCAATAATGTCTTTACCGTCTATATCATAATTTCCCGAATCATACTTTCGGGACAATTCATTGACTTTTCCCTGCCTGATGTCGGGTATGTCCTTTAAAGCTTTGAATACAGTCTGGAAATCCTTTGCCTGATTCGATATCGACAGTACGTCTTTTTTAGATACGACAGAACTTGTATTGCCCACTCCGCCTGCTTTTTTCCGCTGCCCGTAAACTCCTGTTATTTTAGAAATATCTCCCGGTATTCTCATGTTTTCCACTCACCTTTATACTGATCATTGTTGCAAATATTTTTTTGTACACCATTCTTTTTTGTCGGCAAAGATGTCTTTAATGCATGTATTTCTATTTTCATTAATATTATCGGTACATTGTTGCCTTTTATTAATATGAAAATAAAAAAGTTTGAAACGAATAACACATCCAAACTTTCGTTTACTCTGTGTATGTTATTATTGCTCAATAACCGCAATACAATTTAACCTGATTTATATTTTCTTTTGATCTTCTTTGTTAAGATACCTCATTTCAATAGCTTTCCCGGCCGACTCACTCACGCTGTCCAACACGCTCTTCATCTGGCTCGCAGTGGATTTAAGGTTTGAAGCAAGGTCCCTTTCGCAATTAACGCAGTATCTGCCGCTTTTTATGGATTTACCGCAGCTTTCACATTCAAGAAACATATTTCCTTCTTCGTCAGTTATCTCCAGCCTGCCATCCTTCAAAAACCGCTTGATCTTTTCCACGCTGATATCAAGCTCTAATGAAACCTGATTAAGACTAGACCCGGGATGGTCATACAGATAATCCCTTACTCTCTTGAAATCCTCCTCGTCTGCCTGCTTGCATGACGGGCAGATAGGTCCTCCTCCCAGATAGGTAAAAATCTTTCCGCATTTCCTGCAATTTCTTACTTCCGACATATCAGCCGCCCCTCCTTGATTCATACTGCCTGGCCGGATGCAATCACTGCTGCTGTCACAGTATTGGCTCCGGCCTTTTTAAGCGTCCTTGCGCATTCGTTTACAGTAGTCCCCGTTGTAAGTATATCGTCTATCAGCAAAATGTTTTTACCTTTGATCAATTCTGCGTTTGTGATACGGAATGCATCTTTAACGTTCACCAGTCTGCTTTCTCTATCCAAAAGGCTTTGGGCACCGGTATCCCTTGTCCTGACTAGAAGCTTTGAACACTCTCTGATACCGGTTTCCCTGCCAAGGGCTTTCGAAATCAGCAAGGCCTGGTTATAGCCCCTTTTTATCTCTCTGTTCCTATGTAACGGTACACTTATAATCATATCAAATTTTGTTGAATTAGTCACTTTAAATATATGTTTTGTCAATAATTTGGCATAAGTTCTATAGTAGCCGGGCTTATTATAAAATTTATACTTAACCAGCGAATGCTTTACAATGCCGGTATAACGGCACACACTAACTGCTGCGTCACAGCCTTTTGCAATATCGGGACTTGCTGCTCTCAACAGTTTGTCTTCCGAAAAGACTATCTTTTTATAGCATTCCCCGCATA
>VEPD01000207.1 GCA_012027035.1 Ruminiclostridium sp.
ACCGTTTCCTTGATTTCCCTCTCGTCCGTCATGTTTGTCAGTCCATCGGTACACATTACTATGCAATCATCTGTTTCCAGATTGCAGGCAAATGTGTCGACTTCCAGATCCGCTGAGCAGCCAAGGGCTCTGGTAATAATATTCCCGTTGGGATGCTTCTCCGCTTCTTCCCTTGTCAGTGAACCGTTTTTAATCAGTTCCTCGATATATGAATGATCTGTTGTTATACGCTTGATTTTTTCTTTTCTGACAAGGTAAAGCCTGCTGTCTCCCACATGGCCGATATACATCATATTTCCGGTAATAACAGCCATTGTAAGAGTTGTGCCCATACCGTTGTTTTCCGTCAATTCCAGAGATTTTTCATAAACAGCCTGATTGGCTTTAACGATAAGACTTCTTATAGTTTCCGGCATATCGGTACTTTCCGCAAATACTTCCGGTGATTTGAGAATAATGCCGCTGATATGGTCAATGGAGGTTCTGCTGGCAATTTCTCCTGCATTGTGGCCGCCCATACCGTCGGCAATGATAAAAGAAGCCGGAATACCCGGGTACCCGGAAATTATGTTATAATAATCTTCATTTACTCCTCTGACAGACCCTCTGTCGGTTTTAGCGGAATACTTCAATCCATCCACACCCTAGCTATTTTTCTCCATTTCGCTTCGTCTCAGCTGACCACAGGCGGCGTTTATATCAGAGCCCAGTTCACGTCTTACTGTCGTTTCTATCCCACTATGTACAAGCGCTTCCTTAAATTCAAGCAGGTGTTTTTTGCTGCTTTGGTCAAAACCGGAGCCTGCCACGAGATTTGCCGGAATCAGGTTCACATGGCAAAACATTCCCTTAAGCAGCAACGCTAATTTTCGGGCTGTTTCCAGTGAATCGTTTACTCCTGAAATCATGGCATATTCAAAAGTTATTCTCCTGCCTGATGCCTCTGTATATATCTTACATGCTTCAATTAATTTGTCAATAGAGTACTTCCTTCCAATGGGCATTATGGCTTCCCTCAGCTTGTCATCAGGGGCATGCAGCGAGACGGCGAGATTTACAGGCATGTTTTCCCCGGTAAATCTGGCGATTTGCGGCGCCAGTCCGCAGGTGGACACCGTCATGTGCCTGTAGCCCATATCCATTCCATTGGGGTCGTGGATCAACCTGAGAAATTTTATCACATTGTCATAATTATCAAAAGGTTCCCCAATGCCCATGATAACAATATTTCCTATCTTTTCGCCGGCATCTCTACCGATGGACACTACCTGATCCAGCATCTCACCTGCCGTCATATCTCTCATGAATCCCGCCTGGGTGGATGCGCAGAATTTGCACCCCATTTTGCAGCCTATCTGTGAAGAAATACAGACAGTATGCCCGTACTTGTACCTCATCAGCACGCTTTCAATAACATTTCCGTCAGTTAGCTCAAATAGATACTTGGCAGTTCCGTCAATTTTTGAAACCAGCTTTCTTCTTATATTTAGACTGCCGATATGCGCCGAAAGTTTCAATTTCTCCCTCAAATCCCTGGAAAGGTCGGTCATATCATCTATTTCCCGGACTCCTCTTCCAATCCACTGGAATATCTGCTTTGCCCGGAACTTTTGCTGACCCATTGCTTCAAGAAACTGTTGAAGCTCCGGTATCTCCATGTTCATAAGATCAAGTTTTCCCACTTAATATGCATCCCTTTCGTTGTGCTCCAAGCACAAAATTGTATTACCTAGGAATTCACTTTACTGATGTACCCGCTATTTATTGTGATAGTTGTTATAATGTTAATACATTAC
>VEPD01000330.1 GCA_012027035.1 Ruminiclostridium sp.
TGAGACAGGACATTACAGCCTGCCCATGACGGAACCTGATGCATAACTTTGCAGCCATGTCCACCCATCACCCGCTAAGTTCACATAATCCTACAAATATGAAAGTATGAACCACGTAAAGTGATTCATACTTTTTTTTTGCTTGAATATATTTATAAAAAATATCCGTAGAGAAATTTCCTATTCACTTGTTATTTGGAGGTCCGATGAAGAAACTTTTGTTATATGTCGGGGTCATTTTGGCGGTCGTAATACTGCTTCCTCTTTTGATAGTTAAAGGCTGTAATTATACAGTTGAAGAGCCTTCTGAATCACCGGACCTATTAATTGAGGAAAAAATACTTGTTTATGATCACTCAAGCAGAACAGTTAAAAACATGGACTTGGAGGAATACCTCAAGGAGGTTGTAGCTGCTGAAATGCCTGCAGATTTTGATATTGAAGCGCTTAAAGCCCAGGCTGTAGCTGCGAGGACTTTTGCTTACAGCAGAAAGATTCGTGCATACAGGCCTGAGCCGGGTGTCCATGATGAAGCCGATATATGCACCGATTATAAGCATTGTCAGGCATGGATAAGCAGGGGTACTGCAATGAAAAAATGGGGCATTTTTAATGCCTCAAGGAACTGGAATAAAATCTCCAGAGCTGTTAATGAGACAAAGGGCCTGATAATTACATACGATAGTAAAGTCATAAATGCTCTATTTCATGCCAACAGCGGAGGCAAAACGGAAAATATCGGGGATGTATGGGATGGAGTGCAGGTTCCTTATCTAAAGAGTGTGGAAAGCAATGGAGAGGATGCTGCAAAAGATTTCAAGTCAACTGTAATCATTAAAATAAAGGACTTTATCGGCAAATTAAAAAATGAATATCCTGATATAAAGCTCAGCAGCAAAAACGTGCCCGGAAGCATAAAAATACTGGAGTATACAGAGGGGGGAAGGGTGAAGACTTTAAAGGCCGGAGATATTATTATTAAGGGCACGGATTTCAGAAAGCTGATGGAACTCCGCTCCGCCAATTTTAAAATAGAGAAGGCAGGCAATGATTCCATCAAAATCACCACGCTGGGATATGGGCATGGTGTGGGTTTGAGTCAATGGGGAGCCAATTATCTTGCCAAAAGAGGCGGTACCTTTGACGAAATAGTCAAGTATTATTATACCGGTGTTGAAATCACAAGCATTAAGGATTATATCAAGCTTGTCGGTGATTAAAATTTTTCACTTCATATGTATATTGTTGCCATATGCGGAAACAATACTATATGGAGGTGGAATTTGTGAACATGAAAAAACTGTTTCCGGAAGAGAAGGGACGCAAGAAAAGAATAATGGAACTACTGGACAAAAAGGGATTTTATATTGTCCTGTTGCTTTGCATTGCGATAGTAGGCGGCACTGCAGTATATGTAATGACTCGGAATGCTGCTTCGGATTTAAACGATTATGACGCTCAAAATATCATACCGGAGGATATAGGCGATGATTCAGTAGCTGATGCAGGTGCAAGCCTGAATGCGCAGGAACCTATCGGCAGCGCCGCTGTAATACCCGATCAGAAGCTTGCTTCAAATGGTACTGCCAAGGTTACAACGCCACAGGATAAGGAAGTTAAACCTACAGCTACTCCCAAGCCAAGCACAGGGACAAGCAGTATCCAAACCACCAAGAGCAGCGGTACGGCGGCAAAAACAACAAGCGGATCAGGCACGGCTGATAATTGGAATTTCAGTATGCCGGTCTTCGGAGAGGTAACCTTCGAATTTGCGAAGGATAAGCTGTTATACTCCAAAACTCTTGAAGAATGGCGTACCCATGATGGATTGGATATTGCTGCAGATCGGGGGACACCGGTCAAAGCAGTGGCAGATGGAGTGGTAAGTGAAATTAAAAACGACCCTCGCTTTGGAGTAGTAATCGTCATTGATCATAAGGATGGAGTGAAAACAGTGTATTCCAACCTGGCATCGGATGATATGGTTACTCCAAATCAGAAAGTCATGCAGGGAGACATAATCGGAAGCGTGGGTAACACTGCGGCTTTTGAGTCGGCAGAGCAGTCACATCTGCACTTTGAAGTGCTGGTGGATAACGTCTCGGTAGATCCTGTAGCATATTTACCTCAGGAGCAGGAAGAAAAGAAGTAAAAAAACGTTACAGATAATATATTGCATCAGGGCGGATAATAAAACGCATTCAATTAATCTACCCTGATGCAATATTTTTTTTACATTATATTATTTTAAGCACATTCACCCGCATAAAATCACTATTGCATCATATGCAGAAATGAGAACCTGCTTTTTTAATTTCTTAAAGCATTTAAATCATAACAAATACCCCAAAGGCATATATATACTGTAGTGACGATTCCACCGACGGTAAAATCCAGTACTGCTGGAATAGGATTTGGCATTTCTCAACAGCAAGACTTAAAAAGGGGGTATACATAGTTGAAAGGATATATTGAAGAGAGGGCAGTAGAACTGGCCAACTATATCATTGAGAGGAAAACTACCGTCAGGGCGGCAGCTAAAAAATACGGTATCAGCAAAAGCACTGTGCACAAGGATGTGACCGAAAGATTGAACAGGGTAAAACCTGAATTAGCCGATGATGTAAAAAAAATACTTGATGAAAACAAAGCCGAAAGGCATATCAGGGGCGGTGAAGCAACCAAGGCCAAATACCGGGGCGCCAATTCGAAGGCTGGTTGAGTATTGATATATAATATATTCCTGGGTTTTCTAAAGGGCGGTACTTATAATGGCTGACAGCCATAGAAGGTACTGTCCTTTTAACTGGCGGCATTGCCGAAGCAATCTCCTCAACTGCAGCGGAAGCTTAATTTAAAATTCCCGGCTGTCGCTATAATCGGGCGAAAAAAGGAAGACCCGATGCCACGAATTTTTCTTGTGCCTGACAATTATGTTGCAATATTGCAATTATATGATAATATTATTTTATGAAAACCTGATAAAAAAGGGGATGTGTTTTTTGGGCTTCGGACAGGATATTGGAATAGATCTCGGCACTGCTTCCGTATTGGTCTATATCAAGGGAAAAGGGATTGTACTTCGTGAGCCGTCTGTTGTAGCAATTGATAAAAACACCAACAAGCTGCTTGCTGTTGGTGAAGAGGCAAGGCGCATGCTGGGAAGGACTCCAGGTAATATAGTTGCCATAAGGCCGCTCAGGGAAGGTGTTATTTCCGATTATGACATAACGGAAAGAATGCTTAAGTATTTCATCAATAAGGTTTGCGGTAACAAGGTTTTCAGGCTATTTAAGCCCAGGATCATGGTTTGTGTGCCAAGCGGAGTTACCGAGGTTGAAAGGCGCGCAGTTATTGATGCGGCCATGCAAGCGGGTGCAAGAAAGACCTATCTTATAGAAGAACCTATAGCTGCTGCAATCGGAGCCGGGATAGACATTTCAAAAGCCTGTGGAAGTATGGTTGTTGACATAGGCGGAGGAACTACCGACATAGCAGTAATATCCCTGGGGGGCACTGTCGTTTCATCCTCACTGAAGGTTGCCGGAGACAAATTTGATGAAGCTATTGTCAGATTTATGCGCAAGAAACACAATATAATGATTGGAGAAAGAACGGCAGAAGAGCTGAAAATCAATATAGGAACCGTATATCCCAGAGTGCAGGAGGTATCCATGGACGTAAGGGGCAGGAACCTTATTTCCGGGCTTCCGAAGACAATCACTGTAACTTCCGCAGAAATAATGGATGCGCTGGAAGAGCCTATTTCAAGCGTAATCGAAGCAGTGCATGCAGTACTTGAAAGAACTCCTCCCGAGCTTTCTGCCGATATAAGCGACAGAGGAATCGTCCTGACCGGAGGAGGCAGCCTGATCTACGGTTTGGACAAGCTGCTCCAGGAGAAAACGGGGATCAATGTGATTATTGCAGACGACGCCATATCCTGTGTAGCCCTTGGAACAGGAGAAGCCCTTAACAATATTGAGACCATAGAACAAAGCGCTATGGCGGAAAACAGAGGCAGAAGGTGAAACAAAGCTTTCCTGTGGCTGATTGATTAAGCACTGGTGAAAATATAACTTCCCATATAATTTTCTGAAAACGCAGTCCATTGCGGCCGGCATTTTCAGAAAAATGGGAAGTAATATTTTCAGTGCTCCTATATGTTCCGGTTAAGAATATCAGCCCTTTAACCGATATATTGTTTGGCAGGGGAACATTTTTCAAGGAGAATTTATGATACGAGGTCTATACACTTCCGGTTGGAGTATGCTGGCAATTGAAAAGAAAATGGATATCATAACCAACAACATGGCCAATGTCAACACAAATGCCTACAAGAAGGATATGATAGTGTTTGAAAGCTTTCCGGATGTATTGGCAAAGAGGATCAATGACACAAGAAGCAGGCTCAATCCCGGTGGTATTGTCGGAGGTATGCAGCTTGGCAGCGATATCGGAGAAGTATTTACATATTATAATCAGGGACAGCTTTTGAAAACAGATGGTAAGCTTGACATGGCAATAAGGGATTCGGACACTGCATTTTTTACCGTATCCGGAAAGGATCGGGATGGAAATGAGAAGGAATACTATACACGGGACGGGGCTTTTGCCACTGGAGCGGACAATCTGCTTGTAACAAAGGAAGGTTACATTGTTCAGGGTATCAACGGTCCCATCCGGTTAAATGGCGATTCATTTTCCATAAAGCCTGACGGAACCATCATCCAGGACGGCGAAATTGCGGACAGGCTTTTGATAAAAGAATTTACCGATACAGGTACGCTGCGCAAATCCGGCAGCAATCTTCTGGTAAAAACTGATCAAACAGAAGAAGCTGCATTCGGCGGCACTGTTCAACAGGGGTATCTGGAGCTTTCAAATGTCAATATAGTAAAAGAAATGGTAGATATGATCACAGTAACACGTGCATATGAGGCAAATCAAAAGGTTTTGCAGGCACAGGACGGGACATTGGAAAAAGCGGTTAATGAAGTAGGGGCCGTTATAAGGTAAAGAGACACACTGTCCCCTTTTGAATAATCCTTTGGAGGTACATTAGCTTATGATGAGAGCATTATGGACGGCAGCATCGGGAATGGTAGCGCAGCAATTAAATGTTGATGTTATATCCAACAATCTTACCAATGTAAACACAACCGGGTTTAAAAAAGAGCGGGTCGAGTTTAAAGATTTGCTTTACCAGACAATGGAGCGGGCTTATATTCTGGAGGACCAGGGCAAGCCTGTAAATCTTCAGGTTGGCTTCGGCGTCATGCCTGTGGCGACTGTAAAGAATTTTGGCACCGGTAATTTTGAAAAAACAGATAATCCTCTGGATCTGGCAATAGATGGCGAAGGCTTTTTCATGGTGATGGGGCCTACCGGGAAGATACAATACACAAGGGATGGATCCTTCAAATTCAGTATTACGGAGGAAGGCAGCAAATTTACAACCTCCGACGGTTTTCCGGTTCTTGATGATACAGGAAACGAAATTGTTTTAAATACCGACGTTTCCAAACTCAATATATCTTCATCGGGTGAATTAAGCTATACTGATGAAACAGGCGCGATAGTTCCGCTTGGGCAGAGCATAGGTCTGGTAAAGTTTCCAAACAGGTACGGCCTGGAAAGTACGGGAAGAAATCTGTATTCTGAAAACTCAGCCTCCGGATTTGCCGTCAACGATGCGGAATCGGGGACAAGAAGCACTATTTCACAGGGTTATCTTGAATCGTCAAACGTACAAACAGTTGAGGAAATGGTAAAGCTTATCGTGGCACAGAGAGCATATGAGATAAATTCAAAAGCAATACAGGCGGCGGATGAAATGCTGGGTATGGCAAATAATCTGAAGCGGTAATGCGAATGCCTCTTGGAATATGAAGTTTTCGCTGTATTAATAGAAGGTGACTATGGAAATCAATAATATAAAAAGAGCTTTGAACATCATGACACAGGACACGGTGGAAGCGCCCCTCAAGCAAGCCGGGGACAAGAGTTTTGAAGATGAACTGAAAGCCGCCATGGATAAAAGCGACGATAAGGAACTGAAAAACGTCTGCAAGCAGTTCGAAGGAATAATGCTCAATATACTTTACAAGCAAATGAAAGCCACTATAAATAGATCTGACCTGATAGAACCCGATCCGGGCAGGGAAATTTTTGAATCCATGCTGGATGAGAGCATGATGGAAAAGGCTTCCCAATCAAGTACCTTGGGACTGGCGGATTCTCTATACAAGCAGCTTCGCAGGCAGTCGGCCTCCAGTGCTGAAAAGGAAAGGGAAAAGGCGGCAGAAGGAGTCGGGCCAGTTGAAAAATAAAAGAAAGATTACTGCTATCATTTTTATAGTTTCAGCAATTACAATGTCCTTATTATTTTTATATCTGGGACATTTTTTGTTGCCTGGAAACAGAAAAGCGAAAAACCCCGGGCAAAGCGAATCATTGCTGTCAAAGCAGCCGGCTCCTGTGAAATACATTCATCTGTCTGAAACTATCAAAGGCAGCAAACAAGAGATATTTATAATTGAAGCGGATGTTTCCCGTCCTGATATTAAAATATTACCAGTACTTTCCTCAGACTTGATTTACGGCTTTGAAAAATTAAGCGCCATGGTTGCAAGAAAGCATGCCCTTGCCGGGATAAACAGCGGATTTTTCTCGGAATATGGCCTGCCTTCGGGTATGGTCGTCATTGACGGTGTACTTGAAACCGCCTCGAAAGGAAAGTATCCGGTTTTCACCATATCCGGCGGTAAAGCTTCATTAAAGGAGATAAAAAGTAAGCTATGGCTGAAAGGCAAATCAGGCAGATTGGAAATCGATAATATCAACAA
>VEPD01000196.1 GCA_012027035.1 Ruminiclostridium sp.
GGGGGGATTTGATTTAAGCAGACGCATTGGTGAATTAGTGAATTTCAATCCCTCGCTGCATGTACTCGACGTATCTTCAGGGAAAGGTACATTTGCCTGCTATTATGCACAAGAGTTCGGTTGCAAGGTGACCGGAATTGATATTAACAAAAAATTTATTGAGATCAGTACTGAAAAAGCAAAAGAAAGAAATCTGTCAAGCCTGGTAGATTTTAAAGTTGGTGATTCGACAAGACTGCCTTTTCCCGATAATACTTTTGATGTTGTGGTTAATGAATGTGCTGTAGGGCTTACAGTTATTAATAATCCACAGAAAGTTATAAATGAAATGTACAGAGTGGCAAAACCAAATGGAGTCATAGTTATTCATGAAAGTATCTGGTTGAAAGAAATGCCGCAAGATGTAAAAGATCGAATGTCAATGAAAGCGGGAACAACCCCCCAAACTGTTGAAGAATGGAGCAAGATGCTGACAAAAGCCGGAGCATGGGTAAAAACCGTGGAAGATTGGTCCGGCATTAAAAATATTCAAAAGATGAGACCAAATCATAAATGGAATAATAAAAGGCCGCATGACTTTTTAACTTTTCCTGAAAAGCTATCTTTACTTCCAAAGGTTGCTTTTAAATATGGTATCAGTGCGTTAAGCGAAATCAATAATTACCAGGTAGAAGCTCTGAAGTATTTCAAAGAGGGCTATTATGGGTATGCGTTAATAGTTAGTAAAAAATAGTTTTTGGGAAGGGGTAAAAAATGTTTTTTAAAAAAGCGATATATCTTGATAATACTGCAACGACCAGGACAAGAAAGGAAGTTGCATCGGTAATCAACAGATATTTTTCGGGTATATACGGCAACCCTTCGTCAGCCCACGGGAGCGGTTTGATTGCAAGGGGAAGCGTTGAAATGGCACGGGAGCGGATTGCAAAGGTATTGAATTGCTCATCAAATGAGCTTATATTCACTGGTTCGGGGAGTGAAGGCAACAATACGGCGATAAAAGGCGTTTTAAAAGCAGCCGGTAAATACAGGCATATAATTACATCCCGAATAGAACACAGCTCAATACTGAACACATGCAAATCACTTGAAAATGAAGGTGTAAATGTAACATATATAGGAGTGGACGGGCAGGGCAGGTACGACTTGAACCAGCTCCAACACGAAATAAGGGAAGATACGGCGCTCGTTTCCTTAAGTTACGTCAATAATGAAATCGGCACAGTTCAGGATATGGATAGAACATGTTTAATAGTAAAAAGCAAGGGTGTAATACTTCATATTGATGCTGTCCAGGCCTTGCCTTACTTTGATATCGATATGACGAGGCTCAAGGCCGATCTGGTAACTTTTTCGGGGCATAAGCTATATGCCCCGAAGGGGATCGGTATATTATATATCAGGGAAGGGACGCCCATCGAAGCAATCATATCCGGCGGAGAGCAGGAATTCGGTTTGCGGAGCGGAACAGAAAATGTAGCGTATATTGTAGGACTATCAAAGGCAATAGCTTTAAATCAGATTGAGAAAAGGAAATATGTCAGTTCTCTTGTCTCCAGGAGAGATAAATTAATTGAGGGTGTCCTAAATAAAGTAAATGGCTCGATACTCACAGGTGATCCTTCCAACCGTGCGCCCAATAATGCAAGTTTCTGTTTTAAAGGGTTAAGCGGAAAGATGCTTGTAAGGCAGTTATCATGGTATGGCATTGAGGTTTCAAGCGGTTCTGCCTGTTCTTCTCCAAAAAACGAACCGTCACATGTCCTTTCGGCATGTAAAATAAGTGACGACTATATAAACGGAAGCTTGAGAGTAACTCTGGGAAGGTACAATACACAAAAGGATATAAATAAATTTTTGAAAGTACTGCCTGAACTAGTGTGCCGGATGCGTGAACAGGAGTTATCGTACAATAATAATCCGGTTTTTATTTCACAGGAGGAATTAAAAAGAAAGCTTAACAGCGGAGAGGCGGTTCAGGTACTGGATGTAAGACCCTTCAACTACCCGAAATTCCGGATTCCGGGCTCGATATGTATGCCTATATGGAAGCTGAAAAGTAATCTGAACAGGTTGAATCCTAAAATTGAAACTATTGTTGTCTGTCACCAGGGAGATGTTGTTGCTCCCGAAGCTCATCAAATACTTTCAAAGAAAGGTTTTTCAAATGTCAAGGTTCTTAAGGGGGGCCTGGCCGGATATATTGAGCTTGACCGCGTCCCATACCTGATTAAAAGGTTTGGTTGAAGCCGTTAATTATTCCTGCGCTTTCAATATGTAATATCACCAGACTGCTGTGGTAGGATTTCTCAAATAAAAAAAGCTCTTCGGATCATCTCCCAGAGCTTTTTTCGTTTCTTTTCTGCCTTCACTGCGCATTTTCTTTTTGCTTTTCCTGATATCGTTGTCGTGAACTCTTGTCCGCGGGTTTATAGTCCATGTTGTCCTTATTTCCCGCATCAGATCCAGACTGGTCTTTTTTTTCTTCATAAAATCACCCCTTTGCCGCTCATATGCCCATTATAAGGCATATGAACCGAAAGGTCAATTGTGGTAATCGTTCTCAGCCTTTTTAAGCTTGTAGAGTTTATAAAAGCTTTTCCCGATGACTAAAAGATGAAAGGTGGGTGATTTTAGTTGATAAAAATAAATCCCTTTTTTATAAAAATATGTTACAATAAAAATATAGACAAAAACAAGTGGTATTACTTAAACTATTGATATTCACTTGAAGGAGATGGAGGCATTGAAATGGATAAACGAATACAGGATGAGTTGAATATTCTCACAGATATTATTGTTGACACCGTTCCTGTAGAGCAGATATTCTTATTTGGCTCCTATGTAAACGGTATACCGCATAATGATTCGGATTTGGATCTCTATGTAGTGATGACGGAGACTGCTGATATTAGAGAAATCGATGCTATGAGATTAATTCACAAAGCAATTCGGGATAAAAAATCAATACCTGTGGATGTGATGGTCAGCAAAAGAAATAAGTTTAACCAGCGTAAATCCACCCCTACCATTGAAAGACAAATTGCACAGGAAGGGATGGTGCTTTATGGATAACCAAATACGGGCACAGGAATGGCAAAGACTCGCAGAACAGGATTTAAAAAGTGCAGGATATTTACTCAATATGCATCCTGTTCCTTTAGAAATTGTCTGCTATCTCTGCCAACAATCTGCAGAAAAATATATGAAAGGTTATCTGGTTTTATATGGTATAAACCCTCCCAAAATACATGATTTAAATGAATTGCGCAAGCTTTGTTCGGAATACTCCAACACCTTTAAAGATATAGCTGATCAGTGCTCAGACCTGACAGCTTATGGTATCCAACCAAGATATCCAATGGAATCAATACTGGAGGAACAGGACATGCGCCAGGCACTTGCCAGCGCTAAAACAATTCAAGATTTTGTTCTGGATTTTGCTCCTGAGATGGTACCGGAAGAACAAGAATTAAATGAATAGCAATCGCAAGGTATACCTGAATTATAGCCGATTAACATAAAGACGCCAATTATCCTTAATATAGGTTTTTATTGGCTGCTTTATGCTTGGGCATATATTTGCCATTTTTACATAATCCTACTTTTTAATCACTGGATACCATAATTCAATATAGCCATATTCCTCTGTTCCGCCATTAATTTCAAGATCCGGCCCATCTGCCTTCAAATATTCTGCAGTTGGCAACCACTCGCTATATTGCCGAAAAGTCAATTAAAGTTCAATTGCAGTAATCGTTCTCAGCCTTTTTAAGCTTATAAAGCTTGTAAAAGCTTTTCCCAATGACTTTAATCACCGCATACACAGGCACTGCAATGAGCATGCCGGTAAATCCGAACAGCGAAGCAGCCACAAGGAGGAGAACCAGAAAAGTCAATGGATGTATATTCATCCGCCTGCCCATTATCTGAGGGGAAAGCAGATTGCCTTCCAGCTGCTGTACCACTATCATCAGGATGAGCACCTTCAAAGCCATTAGCGGACTTACTGTCAAACCTACAAGCAGAGCGGGAATAATGCCGATGAATGCTCCAAGTATTGGGATAAAAGCTGTAATCAATGCAAACAGGGCTAAAATCAAAGCATAATCCAAACCAAGTATAAGATAGCCGATATACATCAATACACCTATTGTCAGCGCCACAATCGCCTGACCGATAATATATGTGGAAAGAGTCTTGTCCACATCCATGAGAATTTCTTCACCGCTGTCTTTGTGTTTTTCAGGAATAATTGCCAGCAAGCGCTGGTGGAAAAGCCGGTCGTCCTTCAGCAGGTAAAACAGGAAAAAGGGTACGATCACCAGCGCTGCTGTGGCGTTTGCAACTACCGAGATACCACTGATAAGGCCATTGCTGAGAAAAGGCACTATTTTCTGCAGCAAACCGGATATTTGCTGCTGAAGCTGGTCCACAGGCATGAAAGACAAGCTGCCGCTTTTGAAAAACTCAACGGTTTTTTCACCTGCTATTTCGAAAAAGCCGGGCAGGCTGCCGTACAGCTGTTTTATCTGGCTTACGATCATTGAACCGGTACTGGCGCTAATAATTGTCAATAAAGCAATGAGAAGGACAAACCCGATTACAATTGCCAATGTCCTCGGAATCCTGAATTTTACTATCCGGTTGACTAACGGCCGCATCAGATAATATAATAGTCCCGATATCAAAAGAGGTAAAAAAATCATTGCCAGTACATTTCTTAAGGGAACAAGAAAAAAGTCTATTTTGCCCAGCAAAAGTATGTTAACAAGAATTAAAAGCAATCCCATTGCATATTTGAAGAAATTATGCTTGTACCACATCCTTATCACTCTACCTTCCCAATGCCCTGTCCCTGTCGAAATTCAAAGCATCCCTTACGATGTAAAGAGGCCTGCCTTTAACCTCATCGTAAATTCTGCCTATGTACTCGCCTACGATACCCAGTATTATCAGGATTATTCCGTTGAAAAACAAGCTTACGGCAAGAGTTGAAGCCCAGCCGGTAATGGTGGTATTCGTAAAAAGCCCCTGGTAGATGACTACCAGCAGGTATAAAAAGCTGGCTGCGGATATTGTGACGCCGGCATAGGAAGCCAGCTTAAGGGGTTTGTACGAAAACGAGGTTATAGCGTCGAAGGCGAACTTCAGCATTTTTTTCAAAGGATATTTTGTTTCGCCTGCAAACCGCTTTTCTCTGACAAATTCCACACCTGCCTGCTTAAAGCCGAGCCAGCTGATAATACCTCTCACATACCTGCTTCTCTCGTTTACCGCCTTAAGCGCATCGCAGACTTTCCTGTCTATGAGCCTGAAATCGCCGGTATCAACCGGAATATCCACTTCTGTCATGCTTTTAAGAAAGCGGTAAAAAATCTTGGCAGTGAGTTTTTTGAAAAAGGTTTCACCCTGCCGTTTGATTCTCTTGCCAAATACCACATCATACCCCTCATGCCATTTCCCGATCATCTCCGGAATGATTTCGGGCGGATCCTGCAAATCGGCGTCAATGACCACTATTGTATCTCCTGCGGAGTAATCCATACCGGCGGTGATTGCAATCTGGTGCCCGAAATTTCTGGAGAAATCTATAAATTTCACATGCTTGTCAGAATCGCAAATGGTCCTTGCTATTTTTGCGGTTGCATCCCTGCTGCCATCATTGACAAAAATAAGCTCATAAGGCTCATTCAGTCCATCCATGACCGCTTTCAACCTTTTATAGGTTTCCTGGATCACAAGCTCTTCATTATATACCGGGACAACCACCGAACATAGTATTTTTTCACTCATTCCAGTTTCTCCTTTCCGTCGAGACCGCCGCGTCGCGCAGCACCTCGCGATGACAAATAAAAACCGTCGAAATCACCGCGCTTCCCGCGATGACGCACTAAAATATTAGAATACCCATTTCCCGTTAAACCATAACAAAAATGCCTGTACATACCATCTGGGAACCTCAAGCCCTGAAAGCACCGGATAAAACATTATAAACAGCACAAAAACCAGTATAAGATAAGTATACACAAGTGTTTTCATTTCCGGGTATTTCTCCAGCAATGCCTTTATTACATAAACTATTGAAAGTATCATAAAAGGAACGGTGGAGAAAAAGTGATATATGAACACTATTCTTGAAACTCCCACCCATGGCAGATATTGGAATGCTATGGCGGTGAAGACTGCAATCATTTTTCGATCCTTCCTTTTTACAGCCAGTATCACCGCTGCGATAACTGCAGCAATACCGGCCCACCAGATGGCGGGATTTCCCATAATGGTCATGGACGATGACATACCGGCCGGAAGGTCGGTTCCGAGGTATGACTCCAGCGGCCTTCTTATCAAAGGCCACTCCCACCAGAATGAAGAAAAGGGATGGGTCGCATTTAGCACATCCCTGCTGTGATATCTGAACATGTCGGACTGGTTCCGCAGTATCAGGCCCAGATCCTTTTCACCACCCGTTACATTAATAAAAGGAATATATGACAACGAATAAATTATCCCGGGTATTATTACAAAAAAGAGAATGCACAGCAGTAATGTCCGGTAAAGGTAATAAGGTTTAAAATCCTTCACCCATGAAGGAGCTTTGGCTTTTTTACCTGAAAGGCTTTTATAATCCCTGTATTCATGGTACTTAGTCAGAAAAAACAGAAAAGCCAGACCGCCGCCGGCATAGAGGCCAATCCATTTTGAAGCGGCGCCCAGACCGAAAAACAGCCCGCTGAGGAATAAAGGCATGAGTGATTGCCTGAAGCCCAGGACATAGGATTTGTTTGCAAAGTAGTCGTACATGAAATAATACATGAGTATGATGAAAAATGTACCGTAAACATCGATGGTTGCGATTCTGGTCAGCCCGAAATGCATGAAATCAAACATCATAAGAAAAGCTGTGCAGAACGCATAAAATTTCCTCCCGAAGAGCTTGCGCCCGAACAAATACATTATCGGGATCATTGCAGCGCCGAACAAGGTTCCTACAATCCTCCAGCCAAAGGGGTTCATACCGAATAAAGCTATACCGAGTGAAATAAGGATCTTTCCCAGAGGCGGATGAGTCCACTCATAAGGCTGCATGCCGTTTAGAAACTCAAAAGCGGTCCTGGCATGGTATATTTCATCAAATATCATCCCAGACATATATGATCGTTTATAATCAGTCTTTTCCGGCTCGTCAAAAAGGTATTCCGGCCGCCCCTTGCCTGTATCCGCAACATTTTTTTCCTTTACTGCCAAACCCTTAAGCGGTATTGTGCTGCCCTGCTCGAAGACTGAAAACTCATTCATGGTAGCTCCGGGAGCATCCACAATAACCTTCAGGTATCTGGTCTTTATATTTGGCGTAGCTATGAATTTCCAGGAAAAGATATCGCCGATATTCTTTGTGATGGTACCCAATTGCAGGAATTTACCTGTCCCATCATCGTACTGTATCCTGTATTTACCTGTATCGGGCCTGTCATGTCCAAGTCCGCCATAATAATATATCCGGGCCAGGTTCGCTTCCTTTCCCAGATCCACCACAAAGCTCTCGCCTGTATTGTCAGGTGTCCAGGAGGTTTCGGGAGCTGTCGGGTAACCGAGATTCGGGACCGATATCAAAATATAGATCACAGTCATAGCAGCCATTATGATGAAATCTTTCTTATCAAGCTTTGTTTTGACCGCCTTTAGCCCGGGAAGCTCCTTCGATATTGTTGATGGACGCCCTGCCTGCTTTGCAGGTGCAATTTTATTTCCACCGTTCATTTGATTCTTTTTATATTTCAGATATAGTATTATTCCGGGAATCATCAGGACGATCAACAATGAAAGTATAAAAATGGGATTGACACTGGGGGCGGTTGAAAGAATACCTTTTTCAGGATCTATTTTACTTGTCTCCGGTTTGAACAGGTATACGACATTACCTATAGCCGGCTTGCCTTCCAGCTCTTCGACAACGACGTCGTCAAACCAGGCCTTGCCGGTATTGAGACTGCCATATCCGCCCAAACCCAGTGTCAGAGTGAAACTCTTCTGATCTTTTCCGGTTATACCGAAAAGCTCGATATAAGTCCAATCTTCACTTGTACCCTTGACATCCTGGCTGGTGGGAAGCAGGCCGTCGATGGATAAGTTGGCGCCTATTGTCTTGGAGCCTACATCCTCCGTTTTTATCCAGCAGGACAGTCTGTAGTATGTATTGCTTTTCACCTTTATTTCCTGCTTGAAGCGGGAATCAGTTGCCTTATTGTTGATAATCAGCGCACTGGACTTTCCTGAATGCGCTGCCGCCGTATCCAGTGTGAAAGCTCCGTCATTCTGCCAGGAACCGCTTGTCCAGTAAAACGGGTCGCTTCCGTCAAATTCTTCAAAGCCCGGATTGGCTGCAAGGTTTATATTTTCAGCATAGGCA
>VEPD01000404.1 GCA_012027035.1 Ruminiclostridium sp.
ACGACTGGAAATCGTATGAAGGCTAATACCCTTCCGAGAGTTCGAGTCCCTCTCCGCTAATAGCAAGGGCTACATGGTTTCCTCCATAGCTCTTTGTTATATCTAAATATGCTTCATGGTGGCAAGATCTTAAAATCAAATAAGCGCAAGGAATACATTTCATTTCAGAACGACACTCAATATATTCGCTCAGCAACTACACCATTTTTCCGAGTAACTAATTGATAGATTTTAGAGGGTACTCCATCATTCCTGAGCTTTCTATGCAAAAAATATGCATGTGTCGAGCTTAATATTTTCCTGTTCCTCGTCGGTTATTTCAACAAATACGAGCGTCTTCCAACTGCTGGTTTCTTCGCCCGTACGCTTAATACGATATATCCATTTGTGAATGATGTCATCGGCAAGACCCATTAACTTTTTTCCAAAGCCAGAATCATCACTAATCATGTACCTATCCGCACAAATTTCACTGATATTTAACCTGATATCTTCAAATGCCATTCTTTATCCCCCCACCACACGACTTACAGATTCCTCCAATGAACTCCTGTATTCCCTAAGCTTACTACTAAAATATTCCCTAAGCTCAGAAATATCACCTTTTCTTAATATCCTTTGGTAAGTTTTATTGTTTGTTATCAATAACCGAGGATGCTTCGGATCACTCATTAATTCTAAATGTCCGCCAGCAATACTATCGTCTAAAAGTTCATTAGGTGCTTTTTGAAGATCATTAAACTTCTTTTCTGGATTGGCAAGGCTATTATTCGGGTTGGACTTGCCTTTGCCGGAATTAAAAATAGAGTTATCCGGCAGCTCATTTTTATTCTGCAAAGAGGGTATGACCTGCTCCTGATTTTTTGTAGGATCAGTTATTTGTAAATGGTAGAGAAAAGGATTGTTAATGTACAGACTAGCCGTCAATACAATTACTGCTGCCGTGCCCGCAATAGGCATCCACATCCTTCATTATAGTTCTACGCCTGAAAATAGAAATTGTTTTATAATTCTCAATTATATATAAAATATAGAAACAGGAACTACTTTTGTTTGGGTAGTTCCTTTACGTTTTCCAATTGATGCATAGTTAATAAAGCTCATTCCCTCTTCACTCAAAATTAACAACATTTATTATTCAAGAAATTGCTCGACAGATAAGTCCTTGCTTATTGTACAAAAAGAGGTGCTGTTCAGGCACCCCTTCTATTGTTGCAAAATACTGCTGTTTAGCCATTTATCAAAATAATATAGCCCGATAACATTTAATCCAAAAGAAGATCAGCTTCTGATACATCAGTTCCAACAGGATAGAAACGAACTTGAAGAAGCTTTAAATTATTGTTGTCATATTCCCAATATTCGCCTTGAAGCATGTCGTCAAAAATCGGGACACGTATATACTCAATTGAGGTAGTTCCGTCAGGCAACAGTACTTCAACCTTAAAGACAATGGTTAACAGCTGTGCGGTAACGTTTACGAATTGCGTTTTGCCTTTAGTTCTCATTGTGATTTCCTGGCCTACCTGTTCAACTGAGGCATACCCTCCAAATGCACCTGCTCTATTAAGAATCTTCAGCAAATCTCCTGGAAGAAGGCCTGCGAAAGTACTATCAAGAAGTTCTGCGCAGGTAGTTATAGTTGACCATCCGCCCGGTTTCCCAAGAGGTCTGACGAATACGGAATAGTCAGATATGGTATCTACTCCCGTCATATCTCCTCCAACAAGATATGGGTCAAGTCCTGGCTTTGGAAGCTGGAAATTCGCCGAGCCGTCTGTTGCGTTGGCATCCAGTACCTGGAAACTCTCACCTTCCGGTGCTTCCGTCAACAAAATCTGTGATTTGCCAGAAATCGGAACAAATATCACATGACCGCTGGAATCGTCCATTGTAGCCGTTTTTGCATTTTGTACCCCAATAATGTTAAGCGAATAATGGCTGCCAGTTGGGGCACCAGTTGCTGCCATTACTATTCCTGACATAGCAATTAGCATAACTATACATAAAAGGATTGCAATTGTTCTTTTCATTTTTTCTAAACACCTTTCAAATATTTTTTTGGTAATCGATTACATTCGAGACGTCACATACCGATTATAACATTTCCAAATATATTTTTCCATATTTCCCATAATTCAATTAAAAATTTAGAGCCCTCTCTAAAAACGCATACTAACATTTCCCTGATAAAGCAATTTTCTTGGTCAATACAATTTCACTGACGTCTATTTACTGAATCTAAAAGCCTTAGATTTTTTCTCATCTTTTATTGAAGCAGGTTTAGAAATGTAAATAATCGTCTTCTAAAAGCTCCTGCAGTGCTTTTAATTATATAACCGGCTTTGTTACTTATTTAACTTTTGTTTTGCTATTTAAAAACCAATTAATGTATTGTATAATTATTCGTACAAGGAGGTTTTTATGACCAGCGTTTATGACCAACAGATTACTATTTTGAAACGCTAAATGCTTCCAAAGATGAATATACCAACACATTATGGAAAATCGCAACACTCGAAGCAGTCTGATCCCTATTAAAACTAATGAAGAAAATCAGTGTCAGAAAAATTTTAGTGGAGGAGAGATAAGAATGACGGTGACCGGAAATTCCAATTTAGCAAGTAATGACAGTAATATTATACCTCTAACCTGGGAATGTATTCAAAAGGCACAAATTAAAAGTTTGGATGAGCAAAATGAGATTTACGGGAAGTCGGTTGAATCCCCGGAAAAATTTTGGGCTGAAATGGCGGAAGAGAATATTGTTTGGTATAAGAAATGGGACAGCGTCCTGGAATTCAACCCTGATATACCGGAGGTCAAGTGGTTTTCAGGAGGAAAACTCAACGTGTCCTATAACTGTCTGGACAGGCACATAACATCAAAACGCAGGAATAAGGCCGCGCTTATCTGCGAATCGGACTCTGCGGAGCTCTGTATAACCCTGACATATCAACAGCTCTATTATAAAGTAAACCGATTCGCAAATGTACTGAAAAAACATGGCGTTAAGAAAGGCGATCGGGTTACGATTTATCTTCCTATGATCCCCGAACTTGTAATCGCCATGCTTGCCTGCGCAAGAATCGGCGCTGTTCATAACGTCGTGTTCGGCGGCTTTAGCGCAAACGCGTTAAAAGAAAGGCTGCTGGATAGTGAATCGAAGCTTTTAATTACAGGAGATAACGCATCAAGAGCAGAAAAGATAATACCCCTGAAGACGAATGCTGATGAGGCTGTCCATCAGTGCCCCAGCATAAAAAGGGTTATCGTTGTTAAAATAACCTCTGCTTCCTTGGGGAACATTGCCATGAAATCCGGAAGGGATTCGTGGTGGCATGATGAAATTAATGACAATTGTATTTCAAATTACTGTGAGCCTGAATGGATGGATGCGGAAGACCCGCTGTTTATTCTCTATACATCCGGCTCAACCGGCAAACCCAAGGGGGTCCTGCATACAACCGGGGGTTACCTGCTGTATACTCACCTTACATATAAGTGGATATTTGATTATCACGAAGAAGATATTCATTTCTGTACCGCAGACATAGGTTGGGTTACCGGACATAGCTATATTGTATATGGCCCTTTGAGCAATGGCTCAACCAACATTTTATTTGACGGTACGCCGACATATCCGGATCCGGGAAGGCTTTGGGAAATCGTTGAAAAGAACGGGGCCAATATATTTTATACCGCACCGACAGCGTTAAGGGCGTTAATGAAGGAAGGAGAGATGTGGATCAATAAATACGACCTTTCTTCGCTAAGGCTCCTGGGCTCTGTGGGTGAGCCGATAAATCCCGAAGCATGGAAATGGTATTTTAAAAACGTCGGAAAATCCAGGCTGCCTATTGTTGACACATGGTGGCAAACTGAAACAGGCGGAATCCTGATAACGCCCATTCCCGGTGTTACGCCGCTTAAACCAGGTTCCGCTTCCAAACCGTTTCCCGGCATAGTAGCTTCAGTTTTAAGAGACGACGGCACACCGGCAGATGTAAATGAAGGCGGTTATCTTGTAATTGACAAACCTTGGCCAGGTATGATAAGAGGTACCTATGGAGATATGGAAAATAAAAGGGTAAGGGAAACTTATTTTTCAAAATATCCTGGTAAATATCTGACAGGCGACGGGGCAAAGATTGATGATGACGGGTATTTCTGGCTGCTGGGGAGAATCGACGATGTAGTTAACGTATCAGGGCATAGAATTGGTACCGCTGAAGTAGAATCCGCGCTGGTTAGCCACGAAACCGTTGCAGAAGCTGCCGTCGTCGGTTATCCGCACAATATCAGAGGCGAAGGGCTGTATGCATATGTTATTCTCAAACACGGTTATGAACCCTCCGAGGAATTAAGAAAAGCTCTCGTACGGCAGGTCAGGAAGGAAATAGGACCGATTGCCGCTCCGGATAAACTGCAGTTTGTGCCGGGCTTGCCTAAAACGAGGAGCGGAAAGATAATGCGGAGAATTTTAAGAAAGATTGCAGGAGGGGAGACCGCAGAATTTGGTGATGTAAGCACTTTAGCCGACCCTTCAATACTCGGACATATAGTAGAAGGACGGATTGAGTAATAAGGGCGCGTCAATTTCATTACTCCTTCGGCAGTTATGCGCCTTACAGAATTAGCATAAACACTTTACCGCAATAATTCTGCAAGGGTAAATTTATTATAGACGCCGTGGTATCAGGTCTGAATCATAAAAGGCCCGGAAGAGATGTCTTTGTGTCAATTCCGGGTCATTATGTTTTAGAAACATTGTTAATGGAAATTGACTTGCAACATATAATACAAACGAATAAAATGGTTTCATGACAGTTGTTATCAGAGGTAAAATCTATGGCAGATCATACAAACTTTTTCAGAAAAGAGAAAATAAAGATTCTTATTGTAGACGATGAGGAAAGTATAGTTGATTTTATTAAAATGGGCCTGGAGGCTGAAGGGTATGCCATCCATACTGCCACAGACGGGAATAAAGCAATTTTATCGGCAAAAGATATAAACCCGCATATAGTTCTTTTGGATATTATGATTCCCGGTATTATGGAAATATCCCAGTATTTGATCATGAAGCAGTATTTTTACAGAAGTAAGGAGCAGCTTTTAGAGTCCCGGTATCATATTGTCGGGGCAACAGTTAAAAAAATCAGATCTGCCGAGGCAGTTAAGGAACTTGCACAGTATCTTATCGACAATACGGTAGTAGCGGATAATGGTACCGGTATTCCAAAGAAGGATCTCGGCGAGATATTCGACAGATTCTTCCGGAGTGAGCCCCATAGATCAAGAAAACAAGGCGGTTACGGTTTGGGGCTTTCCATAGTAAAAGGCATTGTCGACGCCCATAATGGGAAAATATCCGTGGATAGTGAGTTAGGGAAGGGGACGACCTTCACGATACATTTTAAATTGGCCGATGATCAATCTATATATAATGCAAAAAAGGATTAGTACAACAGGTTTTATTGCAACATATATAATTGCTGAGCTTTACTGAATAATCCATATATTTAAAATTTGTTTAATCTTTTCTCAGCAATCTTTAAGCTGATTCCAAAGTTTAATTAAGCTATGCTCTGTATAATTGCATTATCATCACAAGTATGGCAAGTATTTTATTGCGAAAGGAGAGCATGGAGAATGCGGCATAAAATTTCAGGAATATCAATTTTCAGGTTTGCAGCGCAGGTTATATTTCTTTTGATATTACCAGGGCTGTTTGACCTTACATTTATAGGTTTGAAACATGCATATTTAATGATTATAAGCGGCAAGCCCGATATTCTCCAATTATTGCCTTATATAGTGGAGGCCTTAATAATCATTCCGGCCACAATGCTGTTCGGAAGATTTTTTTGCGGCTGGTTTTGCGCTTTTGGAGCTTTTAACGATTTCATTTATGCAATATCAAGGAAAGTATTCGGGATAAAGCTCCGAGTATCCGAAAAGCTGGATTCATTTCTAAAGTGTTTAAAATATATAGTCCTGGTTTTAATTGTTTCAATAGTATGGACCTCAGGCAGCACCTTTTTCGGCAAACTTAACCCATGGGCGGCATTTGCACAGATCAGCGAGCTGCCGGCGGCGCTATCCCAATATGCCGCAGCCTTTCTAGTCCTTCTGCTCATTGCCTTTGGCGCAATGCTGGTAGAAAGATTTTTCTGCAGATATTTATGTCCTCTTGGAGCCATATTTACTGTGGTTTCAAAAATAAAGCCTCTGAAAATCGAAAAGGATAGGTCGAAATGCAAGTCGTGCAGGTTATGTACAGATAATTGTTCAATGGGTATACAATTATATAAAATGGATAAGGTTTCAGCGGGTGAATGCATAAATTGCTTCAAATGCATAAAAAACTGCCCTAGAAAAAACCCGCAGGTAACTATCTTTAATGAAAGAGTCAATCCGTCTTTTGCAGGAGCTGTGGCATTATCAGCATTTTTAGGTATATCGATCGGTAATGTATTTGCAAATACTAATAAAGTAATGGACAATAACGCCGGTTTTTCTACAACGGATAAGCCTATTTCAATAAAAGGCAAAATGTATAAACCGGCAGACAACCTTGCCCCTCAGACTGATAACGGGACGGCTGGAGGCATGGCTGACAGCAATTCACAAGCGACGGATACGACGATTCCACAAACTGCGGAAACCCCTGCCCCTTCGGAAAATGATTCTGCAAATGCCGACAGTACTGCAACGAAGGCAGATACGACAACTACAGCTAAAAAAAGCATGTATATAGATGGGACATATGTGGGTGTAGGCCGCGGCCACAGGTCAGGACTCAAAGTCTCCGTTACAATTTCAAATGATAAAATAACCGATATACAAATATTATCAAGCCATGAAACACCGAGATTCAGTATGTATGTTTTTGACACTGTTCCACAGGAGATATTGCAGACCCAATCTACGGATGTCGATGCTGTTTCAGGCGCTACCCAGACCAGCCGGGGTGTGATTACAGCAGTAATAGATGCGTTGTCTCAAGCGAAAGCGTAGTTATTCCATGTTACCGGAGGGTATGTTATGTCTATTGAGCATAAAGAAGATCAAATACAAGTAACAAAAACATTTTATTCACTTGGAACCTTAATCAGATTAAAGCTATACGGGGGAGATTCCAGGTCTGCAATAGAAGAAGCGCAGGAAAGAATCTTCGAGATTGATGATAAGATGTCGGCTTTTAAACGCGACAGCGAGATAACTAAAATTAATGATAATGCGGGCGGACCGGCCCGGGAAGTAAGTGAAGACACTCTATTCGTAATAAGGAAGGCGGTTTGGTACAGCAAGCTTTCTTCAGGGGCTTTTGACCCGACAATACGCCCTCTGGTTAATCTTTGGGGGATTAGGACGGAGCATGCAAAAATCCCAGATGAAAAAGAAATCCATGAGGCGCTATCCTTAGTTAATTATAAGGATATTATCATAGATGAAAAAAATCATACGGTAAAGCTTAACAATGCGAATCAATCAATTGATTTGGGCAGCATTGCCAAAGGCTATGCGGCAGATGAAACCGCAGATATTTTTCACAAAAATGGCGTTGAAAGCGCAATCATTGACCTTGGAGGAAACATACTTGCCCTGGGCAATAAGCCGCCGGATGGCACAGAATGGGAAATCGGGATTCAGGACCCCTGGGGCGCCAGAGGGGATTACATCGGAGCTGTTAAGGTAATAAACAAATCTGTTGTTACATCAGGAAGCTATGAAAAGTATTTTTCCAGCAGCGGCAAAAGGTATCATCACATTCTCGACCCCAGGACCGGATACCCTTCCGAAAACGGACTGGTCAGCGTCACCATAATATCGGACTTTTCCATAGATGGTGACGCGCTAAGCACATGTATCTATATAATGGGCATTGAAAAAGGGATGAAACTGATAAAATCATTGGAAGGCCTTGAGTGCATACTTGTCACTGAGGATCGAAGAATCCTTACATCCGGCGTTTATTAGCGATATATCCAAACATACTATTTTCCCTCCTCTTATATATACATGTGTTTTCATACTAAGGAGGAAAGCCGCCCCGCCAGCATGGTGTTCCGCTTCTGAGTCTTGTTATTGCCAACGGCGATTCCTACAGCTTTCCTGGAGCCTACCAGGACAAAAACCTTCTTCGCCCTTGTAACACAAGTATATAGCAGATTCCTCTGAAGCATCATATAATGCTGCATTGTGAAAGGCGCCACAACGATTCTGTATTCACTCCCCTGACTCTTATGAACAGTGGTGGCATAGGCAAGAACCACTTCATCCAGCTCGGTAACATCGTATTCGACGTCGTTGCCGTCAAACCTGATGACCAGAGTCCTGTCTTCCGTATCAATGCTTGCTATGCTGCCAATATCCCCATTGAAAACATTCTTGTCATAATTGTTTTTTATCTGCATGACTTTGTCATTTAGCCGGTACTGGGTGCCGCCATACTTTAGCGATATGTCGGTAGGGTTAAGGGTCTCCTGCAGGACAGTGTTCAAATTGTGAGCTCCAGTCTCACCTCTTTGCATAGGGCACAGGATCTGTATGTCATTTATCGGACTTGCATTGTAATGCTTCGACAATCTTTTTGCACATAAATCCTTAATAGTCTCCACCACCTTTACAGGGTCCTCTTCCTGAATAAAAAAGAAATCACTGTTCCGGCCTCCATTAAGGTTGGGAAATTCACCTTTGTTTATCTTGTGGGCGTTTGTAATGATAGCGCTGCCCTGCGCCTGCCGGAAAATCCTGGTGAGCTTGATGACACTTACAATACCGGAGTCAATAATGTCCTTCAGTACATTACCTGCGCCAACGGACGGCAGCTGGTCGACATCACCGACAAGGATGACGATGGTATTGTCAGAAACCGCTTTAAGAAGGTTATACATAAGGATAATATCAACCATGGAAGTCTCATCTATAATAAGCACATCACATTCCAACAGGCTGTCTTCATTTTTCTTGTATCCTTCCGGGGGCTTGAATTCCAGCAGCCGGTGAATCGTCTTTGCTTCCATACCGGTAGTCTCAGACATCCTTTTAGCTGCCCGGCCTGTCGGAGCAGCCAGCAATACCCTGGCTCCCAGCTTCTCAAACACCTTGATTACAGCAAGCGTGGTTGTGGTTTTTCCTGTGCCCGGCCCTCCTGTCAGCACCATAAACTTTGACCTTGCGGCCGTTTTTATTGCATCGGCCTGCACATCGTCATATTTTATACCGCATTCTCTTTCAAGCTTCTCAATGATGCCCTCAGAAAAAACAGACCGGAACATACACTGTCCCGATAGGATATCCCTTATCCTCCTGGCAGTCCCTATTTCACTGTAATAAAAAGGCGGCAGGAAAATAGCATTGACAGCGTCCGGGATTATTGATTTTTCTTCAATCATCTTTTCAATTGTAGGGTTCAAAATATCTGTATCCAGCTCAAGGATTTTCTGTGCCTCAGTGATAAGCTGCTCCCTTTCCGCATAACAATGCCCGTCATTGGAAAGTTCGTTCAGCACAAATATGATTCCGGATCTGCATCTTTCATATGAATTCTTATCAAACCCAAGCTGCCGGGCAATCTTGTCGGCGGTTTTGAAGCCTATGCCCCAGATGTCGTCGGCGAGCTTGTATGGATTGGTTTTTACCGTATTGATACTATCATTGCCATAGGTCTTGAATATTTTCACGGCATAGGCAGTGGATACTCCATTACTCTGCAGAAACAGCATGACATTTTTGATTTCCTTCTGTTCCTGCCATGCCTTCTTGATCATAGTAACCCTTTTAGGTCCGATGCCCTCAACATTCACAAGCTTGTCGGGTTCTTCTTCTATGATTCTTATGGTATCTTCCCTGAAGCAGTTAACAATCCTCCTGGCATTTACCGGCCCTATACCCTTGATGAGACCGCTGCCCAGATACTTTTCAATCCCCGCAACAGTGGCCGGAACTGTCTCCTGGTAATCAACAACACTGAACTGCTTCCCGAATTTGCTGTCATATTTCCACTCGCCCTTAAGCTTCACAACAGCGCCAACGTTGACGGCGGCAAGGTTTCCGACAGCGGCGACAAGGTCGGGAAAGCCTCTGGATTTGATCTTTATGACGCTAAAGCCATTTTCTTCGTTATTATATGTAATTCTTTCGACAATGCCTGACAGATATTCCATTAAGCAGCAGACCTCATTATTAACAGTATTTACACTATTATACCATATATCATACTATAAACCGGAATGGCAAATATAAATACCCTGCTAATACTACAGCATAAACCAACCAATTTATCCTCACAGAAATAGTGATATATAACGCACAAATACCAAATTAATGAAATAAAAATTTGTGCGTTATGTTTCATTAATGTAATATTTCGCAAAATAAGATTTTGCGAAATAAATTG
>VEPD01000470.1 GCA_012027035.1 Ruminiclostridium sp.
AATGCAAGAAAAAGCAAAAGCTTATGAAAAAGGTGTAATTTACAAGTTTAAGCTGCCCGAGCTGCAGCCGGATCCCAACCAGCCCAGGAAATATATAGATGAACAGGCGCTGAACGAATTGGAAAAGTCCATCAAGCAGCATGGCGTACTGCGAAGGCGAAGCTTCGGGATTTAGTGAAGGAAATTGAAAAGGTAGTTGGCAGATGAAAGATCAAAATCACTTTTATTCTCAACTATTTATGAAAGTTAATATTAAAATGAAAAGTTCGGTCTCCCGAGCTTTTTTCATAGGAATTATTATTCGAAGGAAATATTAATAATTTTAGCTTAAATAACACATGAAAGTTGTATTAGCGTTTTTAAAAACTGTACAGATCTCTGAGGAAGGAAGTAAGTGATAGTGGCAAGCAGTAATAGTAAAATATATCTTTCATCGCCGCATATGAGTGAGGAAGGCTATGAAATGCAATATATACAGGAAGCCTTTGATACTAATTGGATAGCTCCACTTGGAAAGAACGTCAATGAGTTTGAGAAGGAGCTTGCCCAGAAAGTAGGCGCCAAATCAGCTGCTGCGTTATCATCAGGAACGGCAGCTATACATTTGGCATTGAAGGCAGCAGGAGTTAGCGCTGGAGATATAGTATTCTGTCCGTCACTAACATTTTCTGCAACTGCAAATCCAATTATCTATCAGAATGCCATACCTGTATTTATCGATAGCGATTATGAGACATGGAATATGTGTCCTGTAGCATTAGAAAAGGCTTTTGAAAAATATAAGCCAAAAGCAGTAATAGTAGTTCATCTTTATGGATTATCTGCGGATATGGATAGGATTGTTGAAATATGTAAGGAGCATAATGTTCCACTAATCGAAGATGCAGCTGAAAGCCTGGGTAATTTATATAAGGGTAAACACACAGGGACATTTGGGGACTTTGGCGTTTTTTCATTTAACGGTAATAAAATTATTACTACATCCGGCGGTGGTATGCTTGTTTCAGATAATGTAGAGAGAGTGGCGAAGGTAAGGTATTGGGCGACCCAAGCCAGAGATCCTGCAAGGCATTATCAACACAGTGAGTTGGGCTTCAACTACCGTATGAGTAATGTGGTTGCCGGGATCGGGAGAGGACAATTAAAAGTGCTTGATAAAAGAATAGGGCAGAAGAATAATATTTTTGAGTTTTATAAGAGGGAATTGGAACATCTTGAAGGGGTTAAATTCATGCCGATTAACGAGTGGAATGAACCAAATTATTGGCTGACTTGTATAACTTTAAGCGGTAAAGTTAAACCGATTGACATTATGGAAGTTCTTGAAAAAGAGAACATTGAATCAAGACCGATTTGGAAGCCTATGCACATGCAGCCATTCTTTGAAAAGTATGATTTTGTTGGTACTAATGTATCTGAGAAATTGTTTGAGAATGGTGTTTGCTTGCCGTCTGATACAAAGATGGATGATGAAGATTTATATAGGACTGTAGAAATCATAAAAAGGTTGTGGTTTTAACATGATCTATAGAAATTATATCAAGCGGATAATAGATTTTGCATTATCACTTATCGTTCTAATTTTACTAAGCCCAATTTTATTAGGTGTGGCGATTTTTGTGAGAATTAAACTTGGAAGACCGATAATCTTTAAACAAAAAAGGCCAGGTTTATATGAAAAGAGCTTTATAATGTTCAAGTTTAGAACTATGACTGCGGAAAGAGATGAAAATGGAGAGTTATTGCCAGATTGTATGAGACTCACAAAGTTTGGTAGATTTCTTAGATCGACTAGTTTGGACGAATTGCCGGAACTTTGGAATATAGTTCGAGGTGATATGTCAATTGTTGGACCAAGGCCTCTTTTAATTCAATATTTGCCACTTTACAATGAACATCAGAAAAGACGTCATGAAGTAAGACCGGGATTATCCGGACTTGCTCAGGTGAATGGCCGTAATACGATTAGTTGGGAAGAAAAATTCGACTTGGATGTACAGTATGTAGATAATGTTTCTTTTATATATGATTGTAAGATTATTTTGCTTACTATTAAGAAGGTCTTTAAAAAAGAAGGTATAAGTTCATATACTTCAGCAACAATGGAACCTTTCAATGGAGCTTCTAGGGAAAGAGTGGGACTATGAAAGACAGACTACTTTTAATCGGTGCCAGTGGTCATGGTAAGGTTGTCGCTGACATAGCACTTTTAATGAATAAATGGAAGAGGATCGCATTCCTCGATGATAATGAAACTTTAAAGGAATCGATGGGCTTAGCAGTAATCGGCAAGTCATCTGATGCCTTTAAATATATTGAAGACTCCGATTTCTTTGTGAGTGTTGGTAATAACTCTACAAGGGAAAGAATACAGGAGAAGCTTGAAGCTGCTGGGGCTAGTATTCCAGTATTGATTCATCCAAATGTAGTTATTGGAGCAGAGGTTGAACTAGGGGCGGGAACAGTGGTTTTGCCAGGAGTTGTTATCAATTGTTGTACGAAAATAGGTAAAGGCTGCATCATTAACACAGGTGCTACCGTAGATCACGACAATATGATTGAGGATTATGTTCACATCTCACCTGGAGTGAACTTGGCAGGGAATGTAAAGGTTGGAAGAGGAGCATGGCTTGGAATTGGAAGCAAGGTAAGCAATAACATAAACATCATCAGTGACTGCAAAATCGGTGCAGGTGCTGTGGTAGTGAAGGATATAACTGAACCTGGGACTTATATAGGTATTCCGGCGAGGAGAGTATAGGGGATGAAGCGGAACATTTGGATATGGAATCATTACGCAACAAATATGTATAAAGACCAAGCAGGTAGACATTATTGGTTTGCGGAGAATTTAATAAAAGCAGGATATAATCCTACGATTTTTTGCGCATCGACTGTTCATAATTCTAATGAGAATATTGATACAAAGAAAGAAAAATATATTGCTGATCAAGTAAATAGTATCCCGTTTGTTTTTGTAAAAGCCCCTGACTACGATGATAATGGTAAAAAGCGTTTTATAAATATGCTTGCTTTTTACCGAAATCTCTTTCCAGTAGCGAAGGAGTATGCAAAGATTCATGGAAAACCAGATATAATTCTTGCTTCAAGTGTACACCCACTTACTTTAGTGGCTGGAATTAAGATAGCAAAGAAATTTGGCGTTCCATGTATTTGTGAGGTTAGGGATTTGTGGCCGGAGAGTATAGTTGCATATGGAAATTTAAACCGAAACAGTATTATTGCGAAAATATTATATCAGGGAGAAAAGTGGATATATAAAAAGGCGGATAAGCTAATCTTTACAATGGAAGGTGGCAAAGACTACATCATTAAAAAGGGGTGGGATAATGAGAATGGTGGTCCTATTGATATTTGTAAAATACATCATATTAACAATGGTGTGGATTTAAAGTCATTTATTGATGATCGAGAAAACTATGCAGTTGAAGATGATGATTTAGAAGATGAAGATACATTTAAAGTTGTTTATACAGGTTCTATTAGAAAAGTTAATAATGTCGGAAAAATAGTTAAAACTGCAGATTATATTGATAAAAAAGGAATCAAAAATGTTAAATTTATAATATTTGGCGATGGCAACGATCGGGAATATCTTGAAAAACATTGTGTTGAAAACAAAATTGACAATGTTGTTTTTAAAGGCTTTGTGGATAAAAAAAGGATCCCATACATCTTAAGTAAGTCAAACTTAAATATTATGATTTTTGATCAAAATAGTAT
>VEPD01000369.1 GCA_012027035.1 Ruminiclostridium sp.
GCATATACCTTCCTGAAAGCCAAAGGGTATAAAATAGGCAATTCCATTTGTGAAGACGACAAGATTGATCTTGCCAGGTCTTTGCTTGAAAAAGCCGAGAAAAAAGGTATAAGCCTTATGCTTCCCATAGGAAGCATAGTCGGCAAGGAATTCAAAAACGATACTGATCACAAATATGTCCCCTCCGATGACATGCCTGATGGCTGGATGGGTATGGATATCGGCTCCCTTACCATTGAAAAGTTCTCAAGGGAAATCAAAAAAGCCAAAACAATAGTTTGGAATGGTCCGATGGGTGTATTTGAATTCCCGAATTTTGCTACCGGCACAAGGGAGATAGCAAAGGCAGTCGCCGAATCGGGAGCTATTTCCATTGTAGGCGGCGGTGATTCTGCCGCAGCTTTGGAACAGCTTGGCTTTGCGGATAAGATCACTCATATATCCACAGGCGGCGGAGCTTCCCTGGAATTCCTTGAAGGCAAGGAACTTCCCGGGATAGCGGTATTGCTGGATAAAAACCCAAGAAAAAAGATCGCTGCGGGCAACTGGAAAATGAACAAAACAGCGGCAGAAACAGCCGAATTTATCGGAGCATTAAAGGCCAGAGTTGCCGATGCTGCTTCTGAAGTGGTGGTTTGTGTTCCCTTTGTCTGTCTGCCTGATGCCGTCAGAGCCGCTGCCGGCTCAAATATAAAGGTGGGCGCTCAAAACTTCCATTGGGAGGAAAAGGGCGCTTTCACCGGTGAGATTTCCGGTCCGATGCTGGTTGGCCTGGGCGTTGAGTATGTTATTATCGGGCATTCCGAAAGAAGACAGTATTTTGCTGAAACAGACGAAACTGTTAATAAAAAGGTACTTGCTGCATATAAGTATGGTTTGAAGCCCATCATGTGTGTAGGTGAAACCCTTACGCAAAGAGAACAGGGCGTTACAGCCGATCTGATCAGATACCAGGTAAAAGTAGGGCTTCTTGGCTTAGGTTCGGAGCAGGTAAAGAAATTGGTAATTGCCTATGAACCCATTTGGGCGATCGGTACCGGAAAGACGGCTACAAATGAGCAGGCAAATGAAGTGTGTGCCATTATCAGGGATACTGTCAAGGCTCTTTACGGTGAAGATGTGGCAACAGCCGTACGCGTACAATATGGCGGAAGTGTGACTGCTGCAAATGCCGGTCAGCTGTTTGCAATGCCGGATATCGATGGTGGCCTTGTAGGAGGCGCAAGCCTCAAGCTGGACGATTTCGAAAAGATAGCTAAGTTTGACAAGATATAATATGGAGGAAACAAGGTGGGATGGCTCTACTATCTGAACTTTTCAGACAATAGAGCCGCGTCTTGGACTTTCTGCATAATATACAAAGTGCGCACTATTTCAAGGGGTAGGCAACTTACACGAAGCAAGGATTTAAGCTAAAACACCATGAGATACTTTATGAAAACGGAAAGGATAGCCAGCCTGTCATTCAGGATGCTTCACGAACAGATTCTAATGGTATCACTTGCTCCAATGAGGGCGCTGGTATTTGCCATCCGTGGCTCAGTACCAGCGCCGTCGGCATCCGTGCCGACGGGAGTCTCATTCGAGCTGCATAATACCAAAAGAATCTGTAACGCTTGCAACATGAATGCCCTACTGGCCACCCTTCCCGTTTTCTTCGGTTAGCGATTGCTGGTTTCCGGTATTTATTTTCAGACCCGTTGTTTCTAACCAGAATGGGTGGGCATGGCTGCAAATAGATGCATCATGTGGAGGAATGGCTTCAGGCTGTTTGTCGTGGCGAAACTCGAATGCGGCCGCCCCCTGCGGCACGGATGCCGAATGACAAGCGCCTGCATTGGAGTAAGACAGGACATTATCAGCCTGCCCATGACGGAACCTGATGCGGAGATTTGCAGCCATGCCCACCCATCCTCACTAATTCACACTTTCCTTCAAATATGTATCACGTATTAATACACATAATCCTACATATATGCATTATCCAATAAATACAACATTGGAGGTTTAAAATGAAAGACAAACTTGTTGCGCTGATAATACTTGATGGTTTCGGCATTAACAAATGTAAAGAGGGAAATGCTATAGCAGCTGCAAATAAGCCGAATATTGACAAATATTTGAAGGAATATCCCAATACCGTTATTCACACCAGCGGTATGGATGTGGGGCTGCCAAGAGGCCAGATGGGCAATTCCGAGGTTGGACACACCAATATGGGCGCCGGAAGGATAGTTTACCAGGAATTGACAAGAATTACCAAATCAATAGAGGATGGAGACTTTTTTGATAAAAAGGAATTCCTGGGCGCTATTGATAACTGCAGGAGGAACAATTCCAAGCTCCATCTGTTGGGATTGCTGTCTGATGGCGGTGTACACAGCCATAATACCCATTTGTATGCTCTGGTTGAATTTGCGAAAAAGCATGGCCTTAAAGATATTTTCATACACTGTTTTTTTGATGGAAGGGATGTACCCCCAAACAGTGCAAAAGGATTTGTAGAAGAACTGGAAAATAAACTCAGCCGGATTGGCTCAGGTAAAATAGCGAGTGTAATGGGCTGATATTATGCCATGGACAGGGATAACCGCTGGGAAAGAGTCAGGCAGGCATACGACGCCATGGCGCTTGGCCAGTGGCTTACAGCTGTTACGGCAGCTCAGGCGGTATCCGAATCATATCTTAGAGAAGAATATGATGAGTTTGTAAAACCTACAGTTATTATGGGTGATAATAAACCCACTGCGCTAATCGGCAATAATGATTCCGTGATATTCTTCAATTTCAGACCGGATCGGGCAAGAGAGATTACAAGGACATTTGTCGACCCTGAATTTGATGGCTTTGACAGGCCAAAGGGCTTCTTTCCCCTGTATTATGTTTGTATGACTCAATATGACAAGACTATGCCGAATGTGGCAGTTGCATTCAAGCCTGAAAGCCTTACCAATACCTTTGGTGAATATATCAGCCGTCTCGGTTACAGGCAGCTTCGCATTGCCGAAACCGAGAAGTATGCCCATGTCACCTTCTTCTTCAATGGCGGTGTGGAAGCAATGTATGACGGCGAAGACAGGGCTCTGATACCCTCGCCCAAGGTTGCCACCTATGATCTGAAGCCTGAAATGAGCGCATATGAAGTGGCGGACGAAGCTGTTAAGAGAATAAATTCAAAGGAATATGACATAATCATATTGAACTTTGCAAATTGCGATATGGTCGGACATACGGGTGTTTTCGATGCAACAAGGGCAGCGGTTGAAGCTGTTGACAATTGTCTTGGCAAAGTGGTGTCGGCAGTGCTGGCTCAGGGTGGTGTAGCGCTGGTAACCGCCGACCATGGCAATGCCGAGCAGATGATAGATTATGATTCCTGTGGGCCTTTTACGGCACATACCACCAATGTGGTGCCACTGATGGGTGTGGGGCTTCGCAATGTAAAGCTTAAGGAAGGCAGGCTTGCAGATCTGGCGCCTACGATGCTGGACATTCTTGGCCTGAATAAACCGTTAGAAATGACAGGGCAATCTTTGATAGAGAAATAAGCTGTATAAATCTTTCATTGCATCATATATTTGTTTTAGTAATGATTTCCCATCTTCATAATATCTTCACAATTACATGCTAAACTGCTTAAAGAGCAATTTATTAATACTACAGCGTAAACTTCATTATTAAATCGGCATTTATGCACCTCACAGAAATATTGCGAATGCTTCAACGCACTATTTCTGTGAGGATAAATTGGTTGTTTACGCTGTAGTACTAAGGCGGTATCCAGATGAAAAATGCAAAGCAAAAAAACAAAAAATCAAAACCAGTTTCCAAATCAAGCAAAAAAAACCTTATTATTGTTACTGTACTGGCATTGCTAATCCTGGGATTTGTTATTATTAAAGCTCTTTCCGGCGGAGCATCCGATGCAGGCGCTGTATCCGAAGACCTAAAAATACTTAAAAGTGAAGTCAGTGAAACTGCAAAATTCTATCCCTTTAAAGCAGGCAAAACCAAAATGGAGGTAATGGCGGTAAAAGCCAGCGATGGTACAATCAGGACTGCATTCAATACATGTCAGGTATGCTTTTCATCCGGTAGAGGCTATTATGTGCAGGAAGGGGATGAAATGGTATGCCAGAACTGCGGTAACCGTTTCCAGCTGGACAAAATTGAAATAATAAAGGGCGGCTGCAACCCGGTTCCCATCATGAAGGAAAACAAAACTGACGATGGCGCGAATATAGTTATTTCAAAGTATTTTCTGGAGGCTAACAAAGGTTTGTTTGCAAATTGGAGAAAAGGATAGCGGCGGCATTTTACTGAAGAAAGATATGTGGCAAGGTATATGTGATGATTTATTGGAGACACTGAAGTAAATGGATTTGGGGTTAAGCCCCCTGTGATTTGAATTTGGGAGGCATTTATGGAGCAAAAGATAGTCCGTAAGGTTCTTCAAATAGACGGTATGACATGTATAAACTGTGAGATGAGAATAGAAAACGCTTTAAAGAAGCTTGAGGGTGTTATAAATGTCAAGGCTATTTTCAGCAGCTCAAATGTTTACATTACATATGATACAAATGTAACCGATCTGGATAGAATTATCACGATCATTGAAAAAATGGATTACAGGGTAAAGAATAAACCGCAGCAGCAGATAGTGACAAGAGTGAACGGTGCGGCAGAAGCAAATACCAGAAAAGCGTCCGATGATAAATTATCCATAAACCAGCTGATAGGAATAGGAATTATCCTTTTTGCCATTTATGTCATTATAAAGTATACCGTTGGATTCAATTTTATTCCAGAAGTCAACCAGTCGATGGGGTATGGAATACTTTTTATTGTTGGCGCCCTTACATCGCTCCATTGTATTGCAATGTGCGGTGGAATCAACCTGTCCCAGTGCGTTTCATACAAACCTGCAAACAGTAACGCAAATAAGCTTTCCAAGCTGAAACCCAGTTTTTTGTATAATTGCGGGAGGGTAGTATCCTATACCGTAATTGGAGGTATAGTTGGCGCACTGGGGTCGGCCATAAGCTTTTCCGGCGCCGCAAAGGGAATTATAGCCATTGCTTCAGGCTTGTTTATGGTAATTATGGGTCTCAATATGCTGAACATATTTCCATGGCTGAGAAGGTTAAATCCCAGAATGCCTAAAATATTCGGCAACAAAGTCCATAATAATAACGGCAGATACAATCCCTTTTATGTGGGCTTATTGAACGGTCTTATGCCATGCGGTCCGCTGCAGGCGATGCAGATTTATGCCCTGGGCACGGGGAGCTTTGCAACAGGCGCCATATCCATGTTTTTATTCAGCCTTGGAACAGTACCCCTGATGTTTGGGTTTGGAGCAATCAGTTCATTGATTAGCGGTAAGTTTACCCATAAAATGTTAAAGGTAAGCGCCATGCTGGTCATGATACTCGGAATAGTCATGGTGAACAGAGGGCTGGCACTGTCGGGAGTAAATATAGCTTATGCCGCTTCATCAGGCTCAGGTAATATTGCCAGAATTGAGGGCGATGTGCAGGTAGTGAGTACGCAGCTTGAGTCGGGACGCTATTCGCCCATCATTGTCCAGAAGGGTATCCCTGTTATATGGACGATTTCGGCTGATGGTAAGAATCTGAACGGATGCAATAATCCGGTTACAATTCCGAAATATAGTATACAGAAGAAAATGGTTCCCGGAGACAACATAATTAAATTTACTCCTGAAGAAGAGGGAAACATCACATATACCTGCTGGATGGGTATGATCAGCAGCAATATCAGAGTGGTATCAGACATATCAAAAGTATCCGAGACAGATATACAACAGGCGGATAATTCAGTCACATCAGGCGCAGCCGGCGGAGGCGGATGCTGTGCGGCAGGATCAAAAGCCACTAAATTCGCCGGAGGCAAAATACCAACTGATGAAATAGCTGTTGGTAAAATAGAAAACGGTGTTCAATATGTAAAAATAAATGTGAATGATTATGGTTTTTCTCCGGCGGTGGTTGTTATGCAGAAGGGTATTGAGACAAAATGGGTCATCAACGGTGAAAAACTGAACTCCTGCAACAACAGTTTGATTTTTCCGGAATACAATGCAAAGATTGATTTGAAAGCAGATGAAAATGAAATAGCGTTCACTCCGGAAGCGGATTTTACTTTCAAATGCTGGATGGGAATGCTGCATGGATATGTAAAAGTAGTGGATGATATTAATAATATAGACATTGATGCTATAAAGAAGGAAGTCAGCCGGTATAAACCGGCCGGTGGCGGCGGATGCTGCGGCTGATTTGTAAATAAAAAGCTCCTTCACCGGGGCTTTTTTTAACTGGGCTCCATGTCGGGATTAAGATTTTCGGAGGCTTTTATTGACAAAATGAGTAAAAAAATTCTTGTGGTGGACGATGAACCTAAAATTGTTGAAGTAGTCAGGTCGTATCTTGAAAAGAGTGGCTACATCGTGAGTGAGGCATATGGGGGAAAGAAGGCATTGGAGATTTTTGAAAAAGTCAATCCGGCCCTGGTTATTCTGGATTTGATGCTGCCGGATATATCCGGTGAAGAAATCTGTAAAATAATAAGGCAAAGGTCCAGAGTTCCTATTATCATGCTCACTGCCAGGATCGAGGAAGAAGATATTTTGAATGGCTTGAATATCGGCGCTGACGATTATGTGACAAAGCCTTTCAGCCCCAGACAGCTTGTAGCTAGAGTCGCAGCCATATTAAGACGGCTTGATGATGAAACAGTTCCATTATCAAGTATATTGTCATATAACAATGATGAATTCGTTATAGATACTATAAAATATGAAGTAAAAAGGAATGGAATACTGGTAAATCTGACCCCAATCGAGTTTAGAATCCTGATGACCATGGTAAAGTACCCTTCAAAGGCATTTACCAGAGAGGAATTGATCAGTATTGTGCTTGGAGTGGATTTTGACGGCTACGACAGGACCATTGACACACATATTAAGAATTTGAGGCAGAAAATCGAGAATGACCCAAAAACGCCGAAATATATTTTAACGGTTCATGGGGTTGGATACAGGTTCGGCGGTGGTTAGCAAAACCATTTACTTCCGGTACTATGACGCAAGGCTGGCATTGGGGCAAAATCCCGGGGGCGTTGAGTCTGGATGCCCTGGCTTTTGCTGCTGTACAGGCTGATATGGAAACTTGCGCTGCAGCATTGGTTAATATGTCGGGGAATAGGGGTAGTATGAAATACAGTTTGAGGACAAAACTATCGCTGTCTTATCTTTCAGTAGCTTTAGTTTGCGTTTTTATAATCAGTATCTTTATCAATATATTTCTCGAAAAGCATTTCAGGGACTATATCATTGAGAATCAGGAGCGGAAGAACAGGGAAGTGGCTTCCTTGATAAGCCGGCAGTATAAGCCGGACGATGAATGGGATGCAGGTGTGATTGAAAACATCGGTATCAATGCTCTTGAACAAGGTATGATTGTAAGAGTGTCGGACTCTTCCGATAAAGTGATATGGGATGCAACATTGCATAACAACGGGATGTGTCAAATGATGCTGGCACATATGGCCCAAATCATGAAAAGTCGTTATCCCAACTGGAAGGGCGGATATGTAGAAGAAAAATATCCTGTAACCTATGGATTGAATGAAGTTGGTACTGTTGAAATCGGATATTATGGTCCCTATTATTATAATGACAATGATCTGGCATTTATAAACACTCTGAACAATTTGCTCCTTTTTGTAGGAATATTCTCACTTTTTCTATCGTTGCTGATAGGGACAATAATGGCTAAACGGCTGACAATACCTATTTCCAGAGTGATAACCACAGCACAAATGATATCAAAGGGGTACTTCGGCGACAGGTCTGCGGTCCTATCAAATACAAAAGAAATATCCCAGCTGACCGAGACTGTCAACGACCTTGCAGAAACCCTTGAGAAGCAGGAAGTATTAAGAAAGAAGCTTACAGCAGATGTCGCACATGAATTAAGGACGCCTCTTGCCACACTTCAGAGCCATATGGAAGCTATGATAGACGGAGTATGGAAGCCGGAGGAAGACCGGTTGAGAAGCTGTCATGAAGAGATTTTAAGAATAAAAAGAATGGTTGGGGATTTGGAAAAGCTCGCAAAATACGAAGGTGAAAATCTTATTCTCAATATGACAGGCTTTGATGTATCGGAGCTTCTTCAGCATTTGATCCGGAACTTTGAATCGGACTTTAAAAATAAAAGAATCGGTCTGGAATTTACCGGGGAAAAGGAAATAATAACTGCAGACAGGGATAAAATCAGCCAGGTGTTTGTAAATCTGCTGTCAAATGCTTTGAAATATACGAATGAAGGAGGAAATGTGGAAGTATCGGTAAAAGGCGGCGATGACATAACCGAGATATGCTTTAGGGACAACGGATATGGAATCTCTCCTGAAGATATCCCGTATATTTTTGAGCGTTTTTACCGGGCGGATAAATCAAGGAACAGACTTACCGGAGGAGCGGGAATCGGGCTGACGATAGCAAAAGCAATCGTAGAAGCACACAAGGGTGATATAAAAGTACAAAGCAGGGTAAATGAAGGATCGGAATTTATTATATCATTTCCTAAAAGACAGGTTGAGGATCATTCGTTATACCAAGGGCTTTTGGACAAAATAAATAATTATTGACAAAATACGCTTGGAAAGTGTATTATGAAAAACATATAGGATTACTTGGAATTACAAAATCACCTTGGTAATGAACAAAAGGTTTAGGTGGTTTGGAACCCTCGGAACTTTTTTGAAAGGGAGGTATGGAATGAAACTGTCTACGAAGGGAAGATATGGTTTAAGAGCTATGGTTGATCTTGCCATCAATTCTTCCATTGACCATGTGGCATTGTTCAGTATAGCTGAGAGACAGAATATATCGGTAAATTATCTTGAGCAGGTCTTTTCCATTCTAAGGAAAGCGGATCTTGTTAAAAGTGTTAAGGGCGCTCAGGGGGGATATACATTGTCGGATAATCCCTCAAATATAAAAGTCGGTACCATATTGAGGGCTCTTGAAGGAAACCTTTCTGTTGTCGATGAGAACCCTGAAGATGGCGATCTGTCTGTAGACAGTATTCTACTATGTTTAAAGGTCAATATTTGGGACAAGATAAATGATTGTATCAACTGTATTGTAGACTCACTGACATTGGAGGATCTTGTGAACGAGTATAAAAAAATAAGCAATGAAAATTCATTAATGTTCTATATTTGATTTTCTCATGTGTTTCCATATTATGTATCTGCGTGTTATAAATAGTCTAAAATCCAGTGGAGTTCGGTGTCCCGAGATTTTGCTTCCGTATTGAAACTTAAAAAATAATTTTAAAGGAGAAACAATTATGAGTGAAAGAAACTTGAAATTTGATACCTTGCAGGTGCATGCAGGACAAAAAGCGGATCCTACTACAGGCTCAAGGGCGGTTCCCATCTATCAGACAACCTCATATGTATTCAATAATGCCGAGCATGCGGCAAACCTGTTTGCATTAAAAGAGTTGGGAAACATTTATACCAGGATAATGAACCCCACCAATGATGTGCTGGAGCAGAGAATAGCCGCCCTTGAAGGCGGAGTTGCTGCGTTGGCGGTGGCTTCGGGTTCTGCGGCGGTTACCTATTCAATACTCAATATTGCAGGAGCCGGAGATGAAGTTGTTTCGGCAAGTACGCTTTATGGCGGTACATACAACCTGTTTCTGGTTACACTTCCGAAATTGGGTGTCAAAACAGTATTTGTGGATCCAGACGACCCTGAAAATTTCAGAAAAGCGATAAACAGCAAGACGAAAGCATTATATATTGAAACTATAGGGAATCCCGGCATCAATTTAATAGATATTGAAGCAGTTGCCAAAATAGCCCATGAAAATCGTATTCCGTTGATAATTGACAATACTTTCGGCACACCATACCTGATTAAGCCTATTGAATACGGAGCGGATATAGTTGTACATTCTGCAACCAAATTTATTGGCGGTCACGGGACATCCATCGGCGGTGTAATTGTTGATTCGGGTAAATTCGACTGGATAGGAAGCGGAAAATTCCCCGGTTTGACTGAGCCTGATCCCAGCTACCACGGTGTAAATTATGCAAGAGATATCGGGCCTGCCGCATTTGTAATAAAAGCCAGGGTTCAGCTGCTGAGAGATACCGGCGCAGCCATAAGCCCGTTTAATTCCTTCCTGCTGCTTCAGGGTCTGGAAACCCTTTCCCTTAGAGTGGAAAGGCATGTCTCCAATACAAAAAAAATAGTTGATTTCCTTGATAAACATCCCCTTGTCACATGGGTGAGTTATCCCAGCATGAAAAAGAACAAGTATTATGACCTGGCTCAAAAATATCTGCCCAAAGGCGCAGGATCCATCTTTACCTTCGGTATTAAAGGCGGATTGGAAGCAGGAAAGAAATTTATCGACAGCCTTGAGATTTTCTCACTGCTTGCAAACGTAGCCGATGCAAAATCACTGGTGATTCATCCGGCTTCCACAACACATTCGCAGCTGTCTGAAGAAGACCAGAAGGCTTCTGGGGTCACGCCGGATATGATCAGGCTTTCCATAGGTATTGAAGATGCCGATGACCTTATATACGATCTGGATCAGGCTTTAAAAAAAGCGGTAGGATAGTATAAAACATATAGGAATAATTGGAATTATTATATTGGAGGCGGTATAATGTCTAAAATAGCGAAAAGTTTGACAGATCTCATTGGGAATACCCCATTGCTGGAATTATCCAACTATAACAAGACAAATAAACTGGGAGCTAAAGTTATTGCAAAGCTTGAGTATTTTAATCCTTTGTCAAGCGTAAAGGACAGGATCGGATATGCAATGATAAAGGATGCGGAAGAGAAAGGCCTGATCAACGGCAGCACCGTTATTATTGAGCCTACCAGCGGAAATACCGGCATAGCTCTGGCATTCGTAGCCGCGGCAAAAGGCTATAGGCTTATACTCACAATGCCTGATACCATGAGTATAGAAAGAAGAACCCTTTTGTCGGCATTGGGCGCGGAATTGGTACTTACTCCCGGAGCGGAAGGAATGGGAGGAGCAATCAAGAAGGCCGAGGATCTTGCAGCCCAAACTAAGAATTCCTTTATCCCGCAGCAGTTTAAAAATCCTGCAAATCCTGAGATACACAGAAAGACGACGGCAGAAGAAATCTGGAGAGATACGGATGGGCAGGTGGACATATTTGTCAGCGGAGTTGGTACCGGCGGGACTGTAACAGGCGTGGGAGAAGTCTTAAAGCAGAAGAAGCCCGGCGTTAAGATAATTGCGGTGGAACCCTTTGATTCTCCTGTACTCTCCGGTGGAAACAAAGGTCCTCACAAGATACAGGGTATCGGTGCGGGGTTCATTCCTGATGTATTAAATCTCAAGATTGTTGATGAGATATATAAGGTTAAAAATGATGAAGCCTTTGAAACGACCAGAAGGATTGCAAAGGCTGAGGGCCTGCTTGTAGGCATATCTTCCGGCGCTGCGGTTTTTGCTGCAACAGAGATTGCCAAAAGGTCTGAAAATAAAGATAAAAATATTGTTGTTATTCTTCCGGACACGGGGGAAAGATATTTGTCCACCACTCTTTTCCAGGAAGCTTAAATATAGTACTTTAACGAAGGTGTTTATATGATGTTATGGAAAGAAGCAGGGGGCGTTCTCCTGCTTCTTTATATTGCACCTGATAGGGGCGGCTGTGGGCAGCCGCCCCTATTTTTTGCTTTCTTTTCTGTATTCATTTACTGTTTTGTCGATGATCCTTTTTAATTAATATGCTGCAAAAAAGCAATGAAAATAGGCGCCATCTTTTAAAACCAAAAAAAACCCTCTTTTTCCGTAAAAAAACACTCTGGTTTTTTTTGAAAAATGGTATATTATATTAATCATGGGATTATTACGGCAACGAAGGTTTCTGAATTATCCCTATAAAAATAACGCGTTGAAGCATTTGCGATTATTCCTGCAGGGCATATAAATGCCGATATATTAATGTAACTTCGCTGTAGTATTAGGTAAACTTATCGAAAATAATATCTGGATTTTAAGGGGTGCATTTTTGTGATTTCTATAAGAACCGGTAACTTCCCGGGCTTTGCAAAAGGACTAAAGATAAAATTAATTATGACTGCTGTTTTAGCATCTTTCCTATTCTCAGGGTGTACTCTGTTGCCCGTGGAGGAGGAAGTACTGGCTCCACCCGTCAGGGAACCTCAAAAGGTCACATATGAAACTATGGAGGTGCAAAAAGGTACGATAGAGAAAATAATAAGAGGTACAGGGTATTTCGTTTCCGTTTTAAGGAAAGATATGTTTTTCCAATACGGAGGCGGACGTCTGAATAAAATATATATTAAAAATGGTGATAAGGTGAAAAAAGGAGATTTGATTGCAGAGCTGGAGGTAGGAGCAATTGATAACGATATAGCCTTTCAGAAATTGGTAGTCCGCAAAGCACAGATAAACCTTGACAGAGTCAGCACACAATCGGAGCTTAATGGCGGCGGAAACAAATATGAACTGGAGCTTGCCGGTATTGATCTGGAAATGGAAAAAATGAGGCTTTCAAATTATTATAAAGAGCTGGAGAAATCCAAATTATTATCGGAAATAGACGGAGAAATCGTATATCTTAAAGATGTAAAGCAGGGAGACATCATTAACGCATACAACGTGATTGCATCTGTTGCTGATCCCAAAGTATTGCAGTTGATGTATAACGGGGATAAAGTATCCGATTTCAGAAATGGTATGAAGGTGGATGTTGCTATAGATGATGCGCATTTCACTGGTGAGGTGGCTGCTACACCTCTTGATGCGCCGCCGGATGCAGACGAAGTGGCAAAGAAATCCATAAAGATAAAAGTTGATAATCTTCCGGACGACATTAAATTTGGTGATAGCGCCTCAATCAGCCTTATACTGGAAAAGAAGGAAAATGTTATTGTTCTTCCAAATTATGCTGTTCAGAATTTTGCAGGACGAAGATTTGTAAATGTTCTTGTTAATGGTATCCGTGAGGAACGTCCTGTGGAATTGGGACTTCAAACCGGTACGGATACGGAGATTATCAAAGGAATAGAGGTCGGAGAACTGGTTATCGTAAGGTAAGGCTTGTCTCTGACATCTGCGAAGCTGAACGGAAAACCAGCCGGAATGCTTGGTACAGTTATTGCTAGACAAGCACTAAAGGAGGAAATTATTTTGTTGCTGGTGGTACTAAAAAGAATGTCAAGCAGCATGTGGATGATATTATGCCTCTTGATCGGCTCAATAATGGCTGTTGCCCTGGTCAGCAGCATTCCCGTATATACTGAAGGCATCCTACAAAGGATGCTTTCAAAAGACCTGGAGAATTATCAAAGGGAATCGGGCGTATATCCGGGTACTTATAAAGTTGATCAAAACCTGATGTACGGTTTTGATTATAAGGATAGGGCCAGGGCTTTCAAATATTTTGATAAAAAGATTAAAACGGAAATGGCCGAAGAATATGGGCTTCAGGTATTAGCCAGCGGGTACGAAGCGTTTGCCGGCAGCCTGGATTTGAATACAACCGATCTGAAAGGGAAAAAAAAGGAGCGGGGTGTAAATTTAGGCTCGATAGATTCATTGGAGGAGCATATTAAGATAATAAATGGCAGGATGTATTCAAAACAAAGCAATGACAATATAATTGAGGTTATTGTGACAAGTCAGACCATGCATGATCTCGATATTTTACTGAATGGGGAATATGACCTGCAAAGCGTACTTTCACAATATAAGGACATAAAGTACAAAATAAGGGTAGTGGGTGTATTTACAATCAAAGATAAATCCGATCTGTTCTGGAGTAAGAATTTATCCGAATACGCCGGCGCTTTTATAATGGACAGCGGTATCTTTAAAAAGGATTTCATTGATAAGGAAAGTGTCCTTTTAAGCAAAGCCAGCTGGTTCTACGCTTTTGACTATTATAAAATAAGAATAGAAAACATATCAAGAATAATTGAAAGCTACAAACGACAGACAGATTTGGTAAGAAAATATAGTATATCCCTCAAGATGTCGTTGCCGGCATATCCCATTATTGAAAAATACCTTGAAAGATCTGTTCAATTGAGGACTATTCTTTGGGTTCTGGTAGTGCCTGTCCTGATAATGCTCTTGCTTTATATTTTTATGGTTTCAAGACTCATCGTTATGCATGATGAAAATTGTATTGCGGTACTGAAAAGCAGGGGAGCGGGGAAGCTTCAAATATTTATGAGCTATGTACTGGAAAGCCTCATAATCGGAGCTGCGGCCTTAATTGCGGGACCGCCGCTGGGACTGGTGCTTTGCAGAGTGTTGGGAGCTTCCAATGGTTTTCTGGAGTTTGTGCGGAGGATGTCACTGCCTGTGAAGCTTAATTCGACAGCTCTTTTATATTCGTTGGCCGTCATAGCAGTCTTCATGATTACAATGCTTATACCCGCATACCTTGCTTCAAAAACGTCAATTGTGAATTTGAAGCAAAACAGGGCACGGGGAAATAAAACTCCGTTATGGAAAAAATTTTTCCTGGATATCGCCATTCTGGCTGCTTCAGTATATGGACTTTATCGGTATAACCAGCAGCAAAAGGTGCTGGAACAGGGAATTAAAGCAACTGATATTCAGATCGACCCCCTATTGTTTCTAACGTCGACTTTTTTTATACTGGGTATCGGATTGGTATTTTTACGTACATACCCATATTTAATCCGTCTGATATATTGGCTGGGTAAACGGTTCTGGTCGCCGGTCGCCTATGTATCGTTAATTCAGGTGGGCAGATCAAGGGGACAGGAGCAGTTTCTCATGATCTTCATAATACTGGCAATTTCCAGCGGATTGTTTTCAGCTAACTCAGCCAGAACAATAAACAAAAACATGGAAGACAGGATTCGTTACCAGGCAGGGGCAGATGTGACCATACAGGCGGTATGGGAGGATAACCAGCCTGATAATACCGGCGGACCCATGGGCTCCATGGGATCGCCTGGAATGGGCGGCGGTGAAACTGTTCAGAAGAAGGAGCCCCTCAGATATTACGAGCCTGATTATACAAAATTTGCCACACTTTCAGGACTGGAGAGAGCTACAAAGGTTCTTACAAACAATAACGCAGTAGCGCGAAGTTACAATGAAACGGTAAGCGGCGCAAGGATTATGGGTATAGTTCCCAATGAGTTTGCCAGGATAGCATGGTTCAGGAATGATTTGCTTCCATACCACTGGTACCAGTACTTAAATCTGATGACAGATGCGCCAAAGGCTATACTGGTATCTACGGATATTAAGGAAAGAATGAAACTGAAACTGGGTGATACTATTTATGTATCCTGGGGAGATCAGAGTTATATTGAGGGAATGGTTTATCAATTTATTGACTACTGGCCGACATATAACCCCAACAAGACAGAGAAGACAGCTGAAGCCCAGGGCCTGATAGTTGCAAACTACAACTATATTAAAGATAAGCTTGCAGTACAGCCATACCAGATCTGGGCAAAGAAAAAGGATAATGCAACAGATAAACAGATCAACAACGATATCCAGGAGAAAAAGCTTGATATTGAGACAGTCTCCTATATGGAGCAGCAGCTTGTAAAAGCCAAAAACGACCCACTTCTGCAGGGGCTGAACGGTTCTCTGACTCTCAGCTTTATAGCCTGCATGATTATCAGCACTCTTGGTTTCCTGATATATTGGATCATTTCCATACAATCAAGGGTATTATATTTCGGTATTCTCCGTGCCATGGGGCTTTCCCTTTCGAAGGTCATCGGCATAATAGGCTGCGAACAGCTTCTTGTATCCGGAGCGGCTATAGTGGCCGGGATAGCTGTAGGCGGCGGTACAAGCGATCTTTTTATTCCCATGCTGCAGTTGGTTTATAATGCTGCGGAGCAGGTTCCGCCGTTTAAAATCGTTGCAAACGCCGGAGATTATATAAAAATCTATTCTGTTGTAGCAATCATGCTTGTTGTGGGATTCGGCACGCTTGGGAGAATTATTGCAGGGATAAGGATCGACCAGGCTGTAAAACTTGGTGAAGATTGAGGTGGCTGATTTGAGCGAAATTATGAAGCCAGAGGAGCTTTCAAGGACTTTCAGGGCGGGCAGCGAGTGCGTTTATGCGCTAAAGAAGGTTTCTATATGCTTTGAAGCCGGTAAACTTATTATCTTGAAGGGAAGGTCCGGTTCAGGGAAAACCACTCTTATAAATTTACTTGGCGCCCTGGATTCCCCGGATTCAGGCAGGGTATTTTTCAAAGGCATAGATGTGACAAAAGCCAATGAAGCATATAAAAACGGGTTGAGAAAAAATAATATGGGTTTTATTTTTCAATCCATAGCTTTGATTTCCATGATGTCGGCATATGAGAATGTGGAATTCGGCCTTCGGGTTGCCGGAGTCAGTAAAAAGGAATTGAAGAAAAGAACAGAGGAATGTCTGGGTTTTGTGGGCTTAAGTAAGAGAATGGATCACTTTCCCGATGAGTTGTCGGGAGGAGAGCAGCAGCGTGTTGCTATTGCCCGCGCCATAGCTCACAGACCGGACATAGTTTTTGCCGATGAACCTACTGCCGAGTTGGATACGCATATGGGGCTACAGGTGGTTAAGCTGTTGAAAAGCCTGGTGGAGCAGCAGGGAATGTCAGTAGTCATGACAACACACGACCCTGGTATGATTGAAATTGCCGATTATGTTTA
>VEPD01000216.1 GCA_012027035.1 Ruminiclostridium sp.
AAATGCTTCATCCTCCAAAGCTCCGGAAAAGTTCACCTCTGTGTCTATCTCCTCCGCAAGGCCGGAAATAACACCGGACAGCCCTTCAAACTGCTGGGAAATCAAGCCCCTGCTCTCTCCGATACGGTTTTTCCACACCATATCCACCTTGAACAGCTCGAAAGCATTGTTTACAGCATCGGCAAAATCATTAACCCTCTCGCATTTATCGAGAAAATGAGACGGTATGTCATTTACTTCTATTCTCCCCTTGGCTTCAAGGCCATCCACAATTTTAAACATCACCTGGTAGGTATCGTAAAAATTTCTGTCCCAACAGTGCAGACAAAGACTGCAGTCTTTGCAAACCCTGTCGGCTACCTTGTCAAAGAGAATCGTAATATCCTGCCTGTCAGTCATTACTTTTGTCTGGGAGATTTCGCCGAAAGTCTTTGACAGTTCCTTAAAGGCGCTTGAAAATTTTTCAAGCTTATCAATAGTTATATCTCTGATACGCCTGGTATAGCCTCTTTTATCTACATATGCACCCGAATCCCTGTTAAAGGGGCCTGCTACAAGATCAATAAACTTTTGCGGCATTAGAAAGAAAACTATAACGGAAAGAATGATTTCCTTAAAATATATCAACGCCTCCGCCGAGCTATCAAGATAGATGGCAAGTATGGCATTGCCCAGGACAAACCCCAGTCCCGAGCCCGCCTTCCCAAAACTCCTGAAAATACCCGACAGAAGACCGCAGAAGGCATACGTGCCAATAGCAAGCGGAGTTACTTCCGTTGACATGCTTACAATCAAGCCGATTGCGACTCCCGCAGCTGCGCCGACTCCGGAACCGCATTTGAAGCTGAATAGCAATACTATCAAAATACAGATGATACTTACAGGCGAGAACCCAAACACACTTATCCCGCTTATTCCGGAAACAGCCAATGCCGATGTGATGGCGATGCTGATCATTTCTTCGCTGCCCAGTACGTTTTTTTTACCGGCAACTGTCAGCAATGATAAAGTGTTGCGGAACACAAAGAAAATGACAAATACAATAAATGAACTGAAAATCGATCTTAGCAAATCGTATAGCAAAAATCCCTGAAGGCCTGTTAAAAAGGCCTGAGGAATAAAAATACCCAGAAAGGCGAGAGAAGAATATTTTACTGCAGGCGTATTCCCGGTATTTTTTAATGGCAGGCTGAAAACACTGAAAAGCAGCATTGCGGCTCCGGTTATATATATCTGTTCCACACCGCCGTTTGTTAATATGCCAACCAATACAGCAGCCGCAATCAACAGTTTGTTAATACCAAGTCCTGTTGCCGCTGCAAAGAAAGCAAAGCCAAAGGGCATCAGACCTCCTGCAAGATCAGTCCTCCCCAACAGCAGTGCGGCAGGCAATAGTATATAATTATTATTGGAAACAAGCAAGCTTAGTATTTTGCTTGCTTTTGCCTTCCCCAGTGCATAATCCTTCATACCGTGTCTCTGTAGTGGAACAGTCGCAGTCTTCATCATTTGTACCTCCAGATTCATTTTGATCATTATTATCCCGCTGTACCTGTGAATCGTTATCCATTGGCGCTCAAGCCGGCCAAGCGCTGATGAAAATATAATTTCCGTTATAAATTTCTGCAAACGCAGTCTCTCCGGCCAGCATTTGCAGAAAAATCGGAAGTAATATTTTCAGTACTCCCAAGTCCGATTATAGTCGATCTCAATGGCATTATTTGTCAAATCTGGTAGGTAGTCAAAAAAATGTTTTGACACATATCATCAAAACTTTATGCTGAATTAATGCTGTTCAAGCTTGAGTACCGGTACCTCAAACCAACCTCCAAGCTGCAGGATGTGAATTTGAAAGTATAAATTGTAATATTCAGGCATACAAAAACCGCCGTTTTAAACGGCGGTTTTTGTGTGATAGGATTTTATTCATATGAGAATGTGATCAAAAAAGCTATTTCTTTCGATTCCTATCTACCGGATCCGGTTCCGGTTTTATTTGATTTCTGTCAGCAATCCGGCCTGCCATGAGATTTTTACATGTTTGTTTTCTTTTCCAAACCTGTTATCAGATCTGCCATTTTGATTTCTATCGTTGCTTTTGCCCCTGCTAACATTACCCCTGTCATTTTTTTCGTTATCACGGTCATTTTCTTCGCCCTGCTCTTCATCTTCATTGTTATCTTCCATGTCCTGTTCATCTTCATTGTCTTGTTCTATTTCCTTATCCCGTTTTTCATTTTCACTATCCAGCTTTCCATCTTCCTTGTCCTCATCTTGATCCTGATCCTCGTCCTGGTCCTGCTTTACTTCCTGCTTATCTTTCTGCTTAATGTTATTCTTATCAGATTTTTCTGCCTGCTTGTTAACTTTAATACGCTTCATTATATCTTAAACAGGAACGTCTTTCAGATCCTCCAATAGTTCCCCAAAGTTTGATTCCGGCTCTGATGTCCATGCTTTTTCTATCAAAGTATATTTACCGGGGGAAATACCAATATTTTTGGCAGCATCACGCTTTTTGGCATTGGTTTCCTGCGAAATCACATCCGATACAACCTTGCTTTTATCCAATACTTTTTGAGCAGCCTTCTCCATATACTTCTCAAGTTTTCCCTTTTTAATCTCATCCTTGCTTGTTATAGTAAGCAGAACTGCATTTTCCGACTGGGCTTTCAAATACCCTTTTACTATTGCAGAATCAACAAGCTCCGCTATCCCGTCATCCAGCGTTTTAAAATTCAATTTATGCTCAAGCAGAAGCTTTTTTCCATCCTCATTAAAGGTTTCGGTTTTTATAATAATATCGTATATATTGGCAGTGAGTTCTATGCTGGGATTTATATCCAAATCCACGTAGCTGTAAGGCATAGTATAGCTGTAAACACCAAAGCTCAAACCGAGGGTAAATAAAAACACAGCAGCGATAGATGAAACTTTAGCCAGCAGACCGGAATTGACCTGGTAAGGTTTCACGAATTCTATTTCACGCCCGGGCTTATAATCCACTTTATTGTGTATTTTGAAAAAACTTCCTTCACCGGTCAATACGACAGCATACCTGCCCTTTTTATCAACGACGATACCCTTCATTTATTTTCCCCCCTTCCTCCGATATTTACGTAATCTCTTATGTACTGATAATCCCCTGATGCAATAATCACTACTGCTATTATATATTTTCGTGACCGTTCGACAATTTTCCGGGGTACCTTTAAGGCATTTATAATATCGGCGACAGGCAGATATTTCTTCTCCTTTATCACCTTTATCAAATCAGGTCTTGATAATATGAATCCGGCTATTTCGCTGCATATTTTTTGTGTTCTGTCCTGCTTGGGAGACACCGACACCAGATCAAAGAATGTTATCTCATATCCCGAAAGTTCATTCCCCAGCTGCTCCAGTTCAAGCCGTCTGTACTCGTTGAGCCTGTCTCCCGCATATTTATCCAACGACTCGCCCGAACTTTGATCGTATTCTTCATTATCCTCTCCAACGTATGTATTGAGTGATATTATATTGCTGTGACGTTTTTCCTTACGGTAATAATCAATTAGTCTGCGCTTGATAACGTTCTGAGAAAAGGATAAAAAATTCCCCCTGGTACCGTCAAAAGCTTTTATAGCCTCCACAAACCCCATCATGGCAATACTCAGTTCATCATCTTCTCCATATCTGACATAATGCCCGGTCAGTTTTTCCGTACATGATGCAATAAAAGGCTTGTATTCTTCTACAAACCGGTTGATTTCCTCATCATTATTTTTTATTAAGGCAATTTTTGAATTAATATCGGCAGCTTGCATTAAATGCCCCCATTGTTGTATGTAATAAATCCATTATAGCATAATATCCCCGAGTCGGAATCCGTAATTTCTTACAATTGAGTTACAATTTAATTCACTTGCACTACAGCGCAAGTTACATTATAATATCGGCATTTATGCGCCTCACAGAAATATTGCGAATGCTTCTACGCGTTATTTCTGTGAGGATATTTGGAAACTTGCGCTGTAGTAATGGAAACACAGCAGACAAAATACCGAGGGGTATACCACCTCCCGGTATTTTATTCGCAAATGATGTTATTTCCACTCAATAAAATTACTTCACTGTTCCATTTGTTTACCGAGGAACCCTGCAGCAGATTGGGCAAGCTTGGCTTCGACCTCACCCATCCTCATACCGGGATCAACGGATAAAAGTATGACCGCACCAATGGGATCACCCTCAGAGATAATTGGAGAGACCACCTGGGAAGAATATCGTCTGTCGGGAGCTTCATCCGCCAATATGGATATGGTTTTTTCATCCGATGATTTTACTACAAAAGTGGTTTTTTCCTCAATAACTCTTTCAAGATCCGAACTGAGGGATTTCTCCAGAAATTCCTTTTTAGAAGCGCCAGATACGGCGATTATGGTATCTCTATCTGCGATGCATGTGATATGCCCACTGGTTTTATGAATGGATTCGGCATATTGAGATGCAAAATCGCCCAACTCACCTATTGGTGAGTACTTCTTCAGTATAACTTCGCCTTCTTTATCGGTGAATATCTCCAGAGGGTCTCCTTCACGTATTCTTAAGGTTCTTCTGATCTCTTTGGGTATGACAACTCTTCCGAGATCATCTATTCTTCTGACAATACCGGTAGCTTTCAATTTCCTTACCTCCTTGACTGTTTCGTTTTATTGTATTTTTAGTATTCATATTTTATTGGAGTTTTATACATTAGAGGTGAATTGTGAAGCAATATGAAAAGAACGCACAAAAAAACCTGACTTTACAAGTCAGGTTCCGGTGGTTTGCTTTGATATTATTTATTAATAAATTGAGCCATATACTGAATCGTTAGTCTTAATCAAGTATTTGGCGTCTTTCTTCCATTCACTGAATTTTGCATCATACTTGCCGGTCGACAAATCCGATTTTATTTTACCCTTTACATCATTGAACTGTATAACTTCTCTTTTGTCAAGCTTCATAACATGATAGCCATAACTTGTTTCAACTATCCCTGAATCGCCGACATTAGCTTTTAATGCCCAGTCTATGAACTCCGGCACAAGATTGTCGTATTTTGTGAAAGTGTAAACTCCGCTATTTTCCGTTACACCGGGATCCTCAGAAAGTTTTTTGGCAAGTTCTTTGGTGTCATTCCCCGCTTTTACCTTTGAAAGCGTATCGTCTGCAAGCTTCTTTGATTCTTCCCTGCTTCGTTTGCCATCTTTCCCTTCATATAAAAACAAGACCTGCGTTACGGTTACTTTATCATACATCTTTGGATCTTTATCATATTCCGCCTTTAGTTCATTTTCTGGAATATTATTTTCACTTATTATCTTGTCTTTATACTTTAGAGCCAGTGCGTTCTCAAGCTGGATCTTCCTGAATACATCAAGACCTGCGCCATAATGATCCTCAAAAAACTTATTTGCCTTTATCCTGTTACCTCCGCCGACTTGTTCGTTATCAACGATCTTTTTAATACTATCATCAATATTTTTAATATCACTGGCGTCCAGCTTAATGCCGCTGTTCTTTGCTTCTGCAATCTGGATTTTTATATCCCCTATCCCCTCAAGAGTCCTTTTTTTTGCAATTTCCAGTGTGGTTTCACTTCCGATTTTAGTTTTCCAGAAGGTCTCTTCAGCCAGGCTGGGATCAAGCGACCTTGCCTGATAAAACATGCTTTCCTTTTGCATTGCAAGATAGAGTTTGTATTCCTTTACACTAATTTTCTCGTTTCCTACCTTGGCTGCATAGCTGCTGGCTGCATTGAACCAGATAAACATGCCACCGATTATCGCCGCCAGGATAACCAACGCGATAAGCCCGTATTTTGCATAAATCGGCATGGTCTTCTTTTCTTCCTTGATTTTATTTTTATCCATTTTCACCTTACCGCCATTTCTCTTCACTTGAATTTTTTTTATCTTTTAACGGGGATTCCAACTATACGCAGGTACACCCGGCTTTTCTTATTACATTATAATCAAATAGTCAATTCACATCAAAGCTTTTTAAATCCTGTAACACAATCTTAATATTGTCCAGCAGCTGATTACGGTTAATTCCGGATATACGGTACATAAGATACGGACTGGCTCCGGCATTGAAAAGAAGCTGTCTTTTATATATTGCTGCTGTTTTTCCGATCGCCTCCATATTTATGCTTTTCATACTTCTTATGGGGAAAATGATTGCGTCATTTTTTTCCTGAACCGCAGTAAAACCCAGAGAGCCTGCAATAGCCTTAATATGTGCTATATTTATAAGATTGCGCACCGGACCCGGAATGTCACCGTATCTGTCTGTCAGCTCGTCTACAATATCCAGGACGTCCTGTTGATCCTGGATGGCTGCAATTTTTTTATACATTTCTATTTTTCTGGCCTCTATACCTATATAATTATCATCAATAAAGGCGCTGATATTTATATCAATTGCTACATCCGCATTGGCTTTGTGCAGAGGCTCACCCTTCAATTCCCTAATAGCCTCATCCAGCAGACGGCAGTACATGTCATATCCCACGCTTTCCATATGTCCGTGCTGCTCCGGGCCAAGAAGGTTTCCGGCGCCACGGATCTCCATATCCCGCATGGCTATCTTGAAGCCTGAACCAAGCTCGGTGAACTCCTTGATTGCCTGCAGGCGTTTTTCTGCTATTTCTGCGACCACCTTATCCTTTTTATAGGTGATATATGCATATGCCAGGCGGTTGGATCGCCCTACCCTGCCTCTCAGCTGATAAAGCTGGGCAAGTCCCATTCTGTCGGCGTCCTCCACTACAATGGTATTTACATTGGGCATATCAAGTCCGGATTCTATTATTGTGGTGCAAACAAGTATGTCATATTCGCCCTTTAAAAAGCTGAACATGATGTCTTCGAGCATCCTTTCTTCCATTTGCCCATGTGCCACTGCAACCCTGGCGTCAGGTATGAAAGATTGGATTTCCGATGCTTTTAAATCAATTGTCCTGACGCGGTTATACAGGTAGAACACCTGTCCCTTGCGGCTTAATTCACGCATCATGGCATCCTGTACGACATCCCTGTCGTATTCCATGACATAGGTCTGCACCGGATACCGTTCTTCGGGAGGATCCCCGATTATGCTGATATCCCTGATGCCGGCCAGCGACATATGAAGAGTTCTTGGTATGGGCGTTGCTGTCAGTGTGAGAACACTTACATCCGGCTTCATGTTTTTGAGTTTTTCCTTGTGGGTCACCCCGAAGCGCTGTTCTTCATCAATAACCAGCAGCCCCAGGTCTTTAAAATTTATATCCTTCTGCAACAGTCTGTGTGTACCGATGAGTACATCAATATTTCCGGCTTTTACGTCCCTGAGGATCTTTTTCTGTTCCGACTGGGTACGAAATCTGCTGAGCATATCAACGACAACAGGAAAGTCTTTCATTCTCTCAACGAAGTTCACATACTGCTGCTGCGCCAGAACAGTAGTCGGCACCAGATAAGCCACCTGTTTCCCATCTATCACCGCTTTAAATATAGCCCTTATGGCAACCTCCGTCTTGCCGTAGCCCACATCTCCACACAAAAGCCGGTCCATGAGCCTGCCCGATTCCATGTCATTCTTTATTTCATCAATACATTTGAGTTGATCGTCCGTCTCTTCATAAGGGAACTGCTCCTCAAACTGTTTTTGCCATACTGTGTCAGGTGAAAAAGCAAAACCTCTGGCAGACTGCCTTTGGGCGTACAGCTTGATAAGTTCGCCGGCAAGCTCTTTTAATGACTCCCTCACTCTGTTCTTGGTCTTGAGCCAGTCGGCGCCGCCCAGTTTGCTCAGTCTGGGGGACTTGCCCTCCGAACCTACATATTTTTGAATCAGGTCCATCTGATTTGTGGGAATATATAGAAAACCGCTTTCCTGATACCGGATTTTCAGATAATCTCTTTTTACACCCTCCACCGCAAGCTTTTCTATGCTCACGTACTGCCCGATTCCATGCGCCTCATGCACTACATAGTCTCCAACGTTCAATTCAGTGAAAATATTGATTTTACTTCCCTTATGGCTGCTTGTTACCTTTCCAGGCTTCCGATCCTGCCCGAAAACTTCCTTGTCACTAACTATGACAAAACCGATAGAAGGATACTCAAACCCTTTATGGAGACTTCCATGGGTAATGACTACCTGTCCCTGGGAGACAGGTACGGCAATATTATCGGTATAAAAAGTCTCAATTTCTTTGGAAATCAGGGTTTCTACCAACCGCTCCCCTCGCCCCCTGGTACCGGAAAGTACAATTATTCTCCTTTTTTGGGATTTCCATTCGCTGATGCTTTCACAAAGCAGGTCAATGTGACCCTGAAAGGAACCAATCTGTTTGCAGGGTATACTGAAAACCATATTGTTTCCAACGGCCCGATTGTCGGCATTTATTGTATTCAGGCTTATGGTTTGCTGTTTTTCAAACCCTGAAACCTGGCTTTCATAATCAAAATAGATTTCCTGGCTGCGGGGCAGAATCCTTGCTTTTTCCAGAAGTCCCCGACAAATCTCATAATGCTCCAGCAGGATATTTTCCACTCTTTGCTTCTGCCTTACCGGCTCATCGATAAAAACATAAGGATCCCCGGCATAATCGGTAAGAAAATGCGGTACATCTATTATATAAGGGATATATCTGTCAATTCCCGGGAAATAATGGTCCTCCTTCATCCTTTCCATATCCTCATTAATCTTTTGGGACAGTCCCGGTATCTTTTTTGAATGTTTGGAAAGATCCGATCTTATATCACTTATTATCTCCTGCATTCTGCCAGCCGGATAAATCACCTCTCTGGCAGGTATAATCCTTGCTTCCTCCATTCTGCCGACAGATCTCTGGGTATTAATATCAAATTGCCTTATGGAATCTACTTCATCATCAAATAACTCGATTCTGACTGCATGCTCGCTATCTATGGAAAATATATCGATTATTCCGCCTCTGATGGCAAACTGGCCTGCCCTTTCCACAATTTCTGTTTTCTCATAGGCCATCATTACAAGTCTTCGTGCCAGATCAGGAAGATCAAGCCTGGATTTCATCGTAATTTCCAGAATACACCCCCTGAACATATCCGGGGAAACCAGCTTGTGTGAAACCGCTTCGGCAGAAGTGACCACAATACTGTAATCACCCCGCAGCATCCTGTCCATGACACGTATCCTCTGGTATGCAGTATCATAGCTTTTGGCTTCCACATCATACAGCATTATTTCCCTGGATGGGAAAAACAAAACATCATTACCGAGAAAAAAGGAGAAATCTTCAAACAGCTTCCTTGCCTGCATTTCGTTAAAGGCTATAAATATGCTTTTTTTATGATTATGCAGGGAGACGGCATGACAAATATGAGCCTTCTGAGAATCCGAAGGCCCTACTACCGTAACCGGTTTGGTATAATTTTTTAGA
>VEPD01000019.1 GCA_012027035.1 Ruminiclostridium sp.
ATGTCGGCAACTATGGCAGTCCCACCGAACCCGATAAGAGCTTTCACCATTATTCTGCCCAGATATCCGGCTCCACCGGTTACAACGATCACCTTGTCTTTCAACGAATATATATCCCTCATAATAGTCATCCTCACAAATTCGCTAATTCTTTCTGACAATCTCTATAGCGACTTCTCCCTCAAGATATTTTAAAATATTTTTATCACCGATTGCTTTTTTAACGATTTTCAATGCATCTTCTGCAGCATTCAAGCTGCAATTAATATTCTCAATTGTATGCGAATAGCTCGGATTTTGTATTAATCCGAATAGTATTCCCCTTTTTATTGTTTCCTGCAGAAAAAGACTTTTGACCTCCAAATGGTCAAACCCTTCATAATCATAAAATGTCTGCAAGGTATGCGGCGCCATCCCGCAGCTTTTTGTAAATCCTTCAAGGCAATAGTCTTTTACCAGCTTATTATATCCGTCTTTTAATACCTGACCGACTTTCCAGATATGTTCGGTCACATGATTCTTTTTTGTTTCTGTTATCGCAGATATGGCAGAGGCCATTGAAAGCGCTTCTCCGCCATGAGTGAAAGATATGAATATATCCTCGGCAGATTTCATAATGTCTTTTTTACCGGCAACTGCAGAAATCGGCATGCCGTTTGCCATTGCTTTACCGATACAGGCAATATCGGGTATAACATTGAAATATTCCTGTGCTCCGCCTATAGCAAAACGAAAGCCGGTAATAATCTCATCAAATATTAATACAGCACCATTCTTATGAGTAAGCTCCATTACCTTTTGTAAAAAATTGTCTTTGGGTTCTTCCAGACTAATAGGTTCAAGTATCACAGCAGCTATTTCGCCTTTATTTCCATCAAATATTTTCTCTAAAGAGGATATGTCATTATAATTAAATTCATATATGTAATCCTTTAATCCTCCTGGTACACCTTTATTAATCGGGTGAATAATATTGTACCAGTCCTGCCATCCATGATAACCATTTGATGCTATCTTTTCCCTCCCGGTATAAGCCCTGCTGATTTTTACAGCGGCAGCACATGCATCTGAACCTGTTTTCCCGAATCTTACGGCTTCAGCACAAGGAACTGTATCTATGATCAGTTCGGCCAATTCAACTTCAAGAGAATGCATTAGCGTGTAGACTATCCCATCTTCCAATTGGTCCCTTATTGCCTGATTTGTCTTCTCATATGAATACCCAAGGGAAACAGCTGCCAGGCCCATGGGGTAATCAATATATTCATTTTTATCCACATCCCATATCCTGCAGCCCTTTGCTTTGCTTATATATATCGGATAAACACCTTTAACATGCATTTCAGGTCTTTTACTCAGGGTTTGTGTTCCCAGGGGAATTATCTTTTTACCTCTTTCCCAGTGAGCAAACGACTTTTTCAATGATCTTGTTTTGACATCCATAACATTTTAGCTCCTCTAAATTTATCTTTACATATATGGTAATTGTTTGTATCTCATTACAAGTTAACATAAGGTGCAATAAATCTGGACACCCTTTTACGTGTCAATATTTCATCTTCATCCTGTTTGTCCAGTCTGCCTTCACAAACATTCAAGTATTCACCGTATTCAGGCAAATACCTTATAAACCCTTCGGCATAAGCCTCTGTTATTACACCCCCCTGGACTCCGTCGCAAACCTCAACGGTTCTTCTGGCATAGTCTCCTCCATACTGCTGGCTTCTCATCATATCCAAAGCTTTAACCTTTTCTTCTACAACATCGGTAATATTGACATAGTAGTCGCAATAACCCGGTGCATATCCGCTCAGCACATTAGAACTGGGTCTGGTACCCTCCTCGGGCGCCATGAAAAATATCTGTGCACATCGATGGCTGGGGTTCGGATCGTCAAAATCAACCATACCTGCAAAATGGCTGGCATGCAATACTATTTTGCCGACATTGCCATGCGCGGATCCACAACCGAACAATTCCGTAAGAGGATAATGTGTCAGTATTACGTCAGGCTTTACATCCCGTATTACTTTCGCAACATCTTGTATCTTATCCTCTGTTACCAATAGGATACCATCTTCATAATTTAGGAATCTTACATCATTCACACCAAGTAATTCACATGCTTTTATTACTTCAGCATTTTTTGCAATTTTTCTTTCTGAAATTATTTTATCAATTTCATTTTTATCCGGTTTTTCCTTTTGGAAACGGAACTGCTCTGAAACGATAATATCATGGACTCTCAATCCATGTGTTACAGAAACGGCTGTTATTTTATCCCCACGCCGTGCATGATGCAATAATGTTCCTCCGCAGTGGTCAAACGTGTCGGCAGGATGTGCTGCAACCAGCAGTATGTTTAATTGTCTCATAGTCCGGATACCTCCAAAATTTTGATTTTTATTTATTTATATAGCGACGTGTCGCACCTACCCTTTAATTGAACCTATCATAATTCCTCCGATAAAATACTTCTGCAAAATCGGGTAAACAACAGCAATAGGAAGTACTGTTATTATTGTCATAGCCATTCTAAATGATTTTGGCGTAATATTCCGCATTTCACCAAAATCATTCGGATCAAGCACACGGCTGGCGGCGCTTAAAGTCTGATAGAGCACATATTGCAATGTATAAAGCTCCGGATTCATTGTATTGTAAAATTGCGTATCAATAAATGAGTTCCACTGACCTACAGCGCTAAATAAAGTAACGGCGGCAATCACAGGAATAGAAACCGGAAAGATGATCTTCCAAAATAAATGAAAATCATTGGCTCCATCAATTATCGCCGATTCCTCTAGTGATTTGGGTATACTTTCAATAAATGTTTTGATCAAAACCATACTAAACACAGAAACTGCTGTAGGAATAATATATACCCAGAAGCTCCCAAGCAGATTCATTGCCTTTATAACAAGAAAGTTGGGTATCAACCCCGCCGAAACATACATCGTAAATACAAAATACTTGCGGAAAAACCTGACTCCTTTCATATCTTCTCTTGTTAAACAATATCCGGCCATAGCTGTAACAAAAATCAATAATATGGAACCAAGTATTGTTCTCAGCACGGAAATAAGAACGGCATTTGCTATGGTGGGTGCAGTCATTACTCCTTTATAAGCATTCAAGGTAAACTTGACCGGAAAAATTATCAAACCCGTAGGTACCATTGATGAGTCACTCAATGAATAACTTAAGACATAAATAAACGGGTATGACATGATAATAAAAACCAGTAGCATAAACAAAGTATTTAAATTATCAAAAATCATTTCACCTGCGGACCTTTTTCTTTTCATAAATCCTCCCGCTATAAAATCGATTTCCCTGTGTACACATGGGAAAGCTTATTTGTTAACGTTACAAGGATAAGGCTTACAATCGTTTTCAAAATCCCTACGGCTGTCGCAAATGAATAATCGCTCAATTGTAATCCATATCTATAAATATACATATCCAGCACTTCCATTGTCTGTTTATTAAGTGTATTCGTCAACAGGTAAAATAAATCATACCCGGAATTTAGTATCCATCCTGTATTAAGAATTAGTAAAACAATAATTGTTGGCATCAGGTTCGGAAGTGTGATATAAAATATTTTGCTGCATCTTCCAGCCCCGTCAATCTTGGCCGCTTCAAATTGCTCTGTCGGAATACCGGCAAGTGACGCAATAAAAATTACAGAATTATAGCCCAGGTATTTCCAAATAGATACACCAACAGCCAAGCCCCATGAAAAGCGTTCATCTCCGAGAAAATTAACCCCTTTTTGCATTAGTCCCATATCTATCAACGTAGTGTTTACTGCTCCGGAAGTCACAGCAAACAAAGCATTCAGCATCATATATACAATTACCCAAGAAATAAAAAAAGGAAAAAAGGAAGCCGTCTGGACAATTTTACCGAATTTTCTATTGTGCATTTCACTTAATAGGATAGCAAAAGCGCAGGCTATCGCCAAACCAAGTATAAGTGAAAGTATATTCATGATTAAGGTATTACGGAGAAGATTACCAATATCATCTCCATACATGAAAAATCTCTTGAATTGATATAAACCTGTCCATGGAACCTTCCAGATGCTTTGTCCGACCTGGTACCTTTTGAATGCTATAATCCATCCGAATAGCGGTATATAATGGAAAATAAGTGTCAGTAATACAGCAGGCAGCAGCATCAGAAATAAAAAACGCTGTTTATATAATGAATTTACCAGGCTTTTATTATTATGATAATCATCACCATGTTTTATTTTAAACATTGGCTCTCCCCTTTTAAAGAAAATTATCTACAACAAGCACGGGCACTAACAGACGTATCACAACGTTCTTCGTGCTCATACCTGTTGTAGATAACATGATATTTTAGTTTTTCATTTTAGCTTTGATCTTGTTTACTTCAGCATTATATGCATCTGTAAAGCTCTTTGGATTCAACCTGTTATAATCGTTTACCAATTTAGTCCAGAGACTTTCAAATTCATCATCAGTGCCCGCTCGTATCAATCCTGTCTGTGCAGTATCTATCAACTCTTTTATTTGTACGCCGACCTTGCTGATTTCACTTGAAGGATCGAGAGAAACAATGGCGCCAATTGTAGCTCCATGGAATACACTGGTTTGATCGTTAAACCAGGCGCTGGTTTGTTCCCATTTATATTTATCAAGAGCTTCTTTTATCCTGTCGGAAGATGGCTTGATTTGAGGCAGGTTATAAAACTGTCCGTCAACAGGTGAGGTTTTAATTCTTCCCATATAGAAATTTTGCCAATACCCGATTTTTATCCGGTTTTCAGATGATGTCCAAACTTTAAACATCTCATCTGTTCTAGATCTCTTTCCGTTTTGATCTCTAAGATAGTTAGTTCCTAAAATACCGGATTGAATAAGCAGTTGGCCTTCTTCCGAAGCCGCCCAGTCTGCAACCTGAAATATCCTTTCAGGATACTTTGCATTCTTGGTTATAGCCATAGAACCTCCCGGATTTAAAACGCCTGCAACCGTTATTGCCTTTTCTTTGTTTTTAATCTGAGCTTCTGTTTGAATCGGCATACCAATATACTGCATTTCAGGTTTCCCATTTTTTATCAAATCGCTATTTGATGAAGTAATAGCATAAGCCCGTGAATTCATAACACTAAACACTTGACCTGTTTTTAATTTATCTACTACGTTGTCAGTCTTGTCAGTAAAACTTTCGTCATCCACAAGACCTGCCCTATAAAGCTCATTAAAAAACTTAAGCGATTCCTTAACATCTTCATCCAGATAATTCTCGAACTCTTGTGTTTTTATGTTATATTTAATATTACCATTACTATTAACATAAAAATATGTGTCTCCTGTAAAAGCTAGAAGTCTTGGAAACCAAACCCCGGAAATATCCGCCCCTGGGAAAACCATTCCAAATGACGGTTTACCGTCTACTGTCGGATGCTTTTCTTTAGCCGCCTTTAAAAAATTAATATAATCTTTAGTTGAGTGCAAAAGAGGCCATCCTTGTTCCTCCAGCAGATCGGTCCGTACCGCAACTTCAGTACCAACTCCTACAGTATTTAATACATTCGACTCCCATTTATATAGTTTATTATCCGGCGAAGCCAATCTCCAAAAGGGAATCAACTGTTCATATGTTTTAGTAAAATATTTTGCACTCTTCAAATAGTCATCCAATGGTAAAAGAGCGCCTGCGTTAATATAGTTCTGAACTGTATCGTTGCCTCTTAGCAATACCAGGTCGGAATAATTTCCAGCAGCCAGCGCTGTATTGGCTAATTCTTTAATGTTACTCCCGCCGGTTGGTATCCATTCGATTACAACATTGAACTTTTCTTTGATTGTCTGTCCAAATCCCGGTTCGTCTCTGGTTATTGCAGGTTGCGTCCCATCTTCGTAATCATCCATCATAACCTTGATGACATATTCCTCTTGCGGCACGGCAGCAGTACCAGTTGATGTCGTACCGGTATTGGATTTACCGGAACATGCGGCAGTGAACACCAAAGCAACTATAGTGGCTAACAAAACAAACACTTTAATATTCTTCATAAATATCCTCCTTTTTAATCACAACCTGATAACATCTGACTTCGTATAAGACATTTACGCACTTGATACAAGCTTATTCAGGAACAATCTTGTATTATGATGAATTTGGAAATCCGCACTTGCTTACTACCATTTTCTTCACCTTCCTTTAATAAAAGTTTCTGATTATTTATCTTTAACCGTTAAAAACGGTAAATCTTAAAAACTATCCACATATAGATTGTCTTTCCCTTCTAACCTCTACCTAATGAACTATCACGAAACTGCAACGAAAAAAGATCGGCATCCCTCATGGCAAAACGCAGGCGTACCGGGCGATCTGACAGTTGCTGCAAATCCGGGCCCTGTCTCCATACGACAGTACGTGTAATCTCATCGCCAATGATCTCCGGACAGACGTCGAGGGTATAGCCCTTAACAGGTGTGCCATCCTCCTCCTGAATTTCCACTTTGATGGATCCTGCAGCGCTGGTACGATAGTTAATCTCCAATTCCCGACCCGAGAATATGAACGGCCTGGTTATCATTTCTCCGCCGTACCAAGGGGCTGTGACTGATGCAAAACCGTCAAGCCGCAGCAGCAGACGCTCCACATACCAGGATTCCTGTACGAAATGGCGGTTTACAAAGAGCATCATATGATTCGCACCAGAGGGAAGGATACCAGTTAACGGATAATTTGTCCTTGACGTCCAATTTTCCACTCCGAGCCCCGGCCGGACGAATGCTTCCATAAAGGTACGGTCATACTTTGCCGATCCAGCACGGCTGGTCAACAATACGCCGTCGGAACAATCGTGCCATAACCACTCCGGATTGCGCTCAAAAGGATCGCGTTTCAGACCGGCTGCTTTCACTTGAGCATCAGATAATGCACGCCGCCCCTCCATGAAGCGGGCTGCAGGTGCTACATAAATGTGCGGAGCACGGAAGTAGGGTTCGGTTTGGTTCGTATAAAACTGCTCTCTCGGCGTATCGAAGGCCATAGGCACGGGGTCTGTCCATTGCAGCATGTCCTTTGACGTTGTCCGGGCTACACTTCTCCATCCTCTTCCAAACTTATCCTCTGCACCAGGTATTACACCTCCGTTCAAATTGTTTTCAAAAAACCGATAATAAAACACATATGCTTGTTCTGCTTCACTCCAGAACATAGAAAGTCCGCCATCGAAAGAATTATTTAGACTGCTTACAAAATCCGGTTGCGGGACGACCTTCCGAAAGGTGAATCCGTCTGCAGAGGCCCATAAAACAATACGCTTCGGGGTATTCGGATCATGAGAGGCCGTATGCGCCCTTCCACTCAGTACATGTGTTGTTATAGCTTTAATCTGCTCATTTTCCGGTACACCTGGCCGGTTATCATGCCATGGTATTGCATAAAATGGTTGACCGTTTTCATCGGCAGTCACGTTCGTGTCCCGATGTCCGGCACGTTCGACAATACCGAGTGCAGGCTTTCTCCATGTAACGCAATCATCACTGATAGCGACACACATCACAAAATTATCTTCTCCCGCTCTTGTAGTACCATAATACAATAGGTAACGGTTACAGTGTCTTATGACGGCAAGTGAATATTGAGTTTCTTCCCACGGCTTATCCATTTTAATCGCAACACCGGCAGATACCGGTTCATGCAATGTCAGCCGCGTGTTTTCCAACCGGTCAATGAGAACATAGTCAACGAATAGCTCCCGTCGGTTGCCGATATGGAGTACCTTATTCATTCCCATTTGATCCTTACCATTGCAGAAAATATACTCACTCATAAATTATCTCCGGTAATTAATTTTGTTTAAGATACTGAAGTAACATTTAAGCTCCTCTTGCAGATTTTCCGGATGAGGTGATTTAATATCCGATGTCATCTCTACCACTTTTTTATGGGCCTTTTTCAACATGGAATCATCATTTTGAAAATCTCCGGAAAAATCATATAACCCGTCATAAAAAAATTCTCCGCTTCTAAGCATATCTACTGTATACTCATCCGCAAGAAAATTACCACCCGGCCCAACCCTTCCAATGCTTTCCAGACTCTCTTCCAGTGTGCTTGATTCCATTCCCCGGATCAAATATTTAGATGCTTTCCACCACGATGTTTGAATAAGCTGCATTTCGGCGGACATGCCCATTGCATTGTAAAAAGACCCAAATCCCTGTATTATATCAGCGCCTGAGCCAACAGCAGATAACATGAATAACAGGCCTTCCGCTCCCGTTTGCTGGTCATACCTGTAACTCATACTTCCGCCGCAGGCTGCAGCTGTCGGAAGACCGTAGGATTTGCCCAACTCTATTGAAGCAAGCTTCCAAAGTACCTTATCATGGGTGTAATACAGGTCTGCTCCTGTCCGCATATCGCTGACAGACGGTTCGACATGGTAAAGCACCGGATTACCGGGATTTATCATCTGCGTAAGAGCGGCTAAAAACAGATTCTCAGCATCCATTTGTACAAGCGTGCCCAATTTACTATATGGAGAAGTTGTACCTGCCATGGGACATATCGTTGGAATGATTGCAAAGTTGTTTTCACATGCCCTTAACAGCATTTCACAATTAATTTCAGAAATTGATAAAGGTGAAATAACCGCAATGGCTACAGTCATAATCCTGTTTTTTTTCAAATCTTTTCCCTGTGCCAAAATCCGTGCAATTTCCTCCCAGCGGTTATAACCTTCCATTGAAGCGGCATAACAGTATATATGTTTGCTAAAGTGCAAAAGATGCTCCTCAAGCGCACGCAAGCTTGATGATGCATCATTATAATCCGTAACAGGGAAGTCCATCATGCTTGCTATGTCAATATGCTCAAGATTCTGCGCAATAGCCGTGTGTTTCCGTACATCTTCAAGGCATGGCCTGCGTGGCGATTGCGTTTCATAATCAACGATGTAAGGGTCGGTAATAATAGAATGGCAAAGCTGCCTTTCTCCGCCCACTTCATATTTTTTTCCATCAATTCCGGAAATGCAATATTTTGAAGGCGCCTTTGAGATAAGCTCCCTGAGCAGATTCCCAGGTATCCTCACCCGGCAATTGGCTTCATCTACATTTGCTCCTGCTTCACGGGCTATTCTTAGAATACCCTTATGCGTTACATTAAATCCGATGTTTTCAAGTATATTTTCAGTCTTTTCGCTTATTAATTTTATTTGATTTTCATTTAATGTTTTCATGTACTTTCACGACCTCTTTCATCATATAAATTATTATCATTCTTTATTCCACACATATTATTTAATCATTTTACACATATAAATACAATTTCATATGACGACAAATAAATATAGAAACATGTCCTAAAAATATAGTTTTTATTTTGTTTTTTTGCTTTTACGAAAACTGGCTGGCGTTGATTTGAAATAGTTGTAAAATGATCTGTAGAAACCTGTTTCAGTAGTATAACCAAGTTGAGCTGCAATTGAACTTATATTCATACCGGTATTTATCAAAAGATCCGCAGCCACTTCCATACGGCTTTGCAACAACTTCTCCCTATATGATCTATTGCAAGTTTTTTTAAGTATGCGTTCCAAATGTCTGCAGCTTACACTCAAAGCAGCTGCCAATTCTTTTTGTGTGCGATTGAGGCTATAATCATAATCGAAAAAACCTTCAATAATGGCTGTACGCTGCTCGCCAAGGGTTTTGAGAGGCATTGGCGCGGAGGTAAGTTTCTCAGCAGCTACACAGCGGGCAAGGGATGCAATGATACCGGTTATGATTGAAAGTATACGGGTGTAATAGCCAGGCTCCATTTCTTTATATTCTTTGATCACTTTACTCAAATCATTTGCACCACAAAAACAGTCCTCAAATATTCTGAATTTTTCTATTGAATTAAAGAAGTCTGCGAAAACTGCGGCCTCGGCTGCAGCGAATATATCGTTGCTTTTATCAGCTTTTGCAAAAGAAAATATAAAGCTGTCCTTTTCAAAATCTGCACTGGGTCCCGGGGGGATTGGCGCATGATAAACCTGTGGAGCAATGATCAGTATATTACCGGCTGTCACTTCAGCTAAAGTATCTCCAAGTAAAATAGTACATTCCCCCGATAGAATAAATTGGACCTCTATTTCTGAATGGTTATGCCGTAAAGCAGACCAGGATTTGCTATGTCCAAAATTGTTAAGAAAGGTAACTGAATAAACATAGTCGCCTATTGGTATTGAAAAATTGATATTTATACGTCCCATGACTCCCTCCGCCTTCTATTACAAAGTGCAGCGAAAAATTATTTTCCTTCCAATAGTTTTGATTCTCTTTGAATTTTAAAGCATTAATCACTCCATCTTCGATACTCCACGGCTTCCTTATATGCTTTGACAGACAAACAGCTGCAGTTTGATGCAATTACTTCAAACACCTTGTTGGCGATTAGCAAATGACCAAGGTTATTCGGATGTACTCCATCCTTATCAACCACCCAGCTTGCTTCACCTTGAGCGCTGTATTTCCATACCTCCACAGTATTTTTTGTATCCCACGTCACTCCATTATCATAACTTAAAACAGCTTTTATACCCGGGTCGCCGAATCGTTTCTGAAAAATGCAAAGCATCAGTCCGTCGAATAATGATATCGGATTGGCTATTTGACCTGCAATTCCCGTATTATATGGCTCACTCCATGTCTTGCCGTTATCTTCGGATTCAACTCTGTGGACCGGTATATCTTCCCCTGTTTTCAGACAATATCTCCAGAATAACGCAATTAACCTCCCATCTTCAAGAATTGTCAGCCTTGGATCGCCATATATACTTTCCTTCATTTTGTCTATAGCCATTATTGATGCTCCGGGCCAGGTCTTACCGTTATCATAAGAAAATATAAGCCTTGACGAAGGTCCTTCTTTAAACCCCTTATCCCATTCATGCCAAACCTCGCAAGGAATTCCCATTGTTCCGTCCGGTAATACCAAACACTTTCCGGGTATTATTATGTCAGGAAGTATATAATCCAATGTCATGGGTTGTGTCCAATTCTTCCCATTGTCATATGATTTGGTAATCCTGACCTCGCTATATTGTATTCCGTCAGTTTTGGGGTGAAAAAGAGGTTCCTCACGGTTAAAACGTTGAACCCGAACATAAACAGCCAACAGGCATTCCTTTTCAATTTCAGTTATATGACACACCAGATATCCATATCCGGAATCATTCTTTTCATCCTGTAATGTGGGTGAATCCATTTCAGACCATGTTTCACATTCATCGGTAGATTTATATAGCTTTATCCTTCCATCCGGACCGCTTTTCTCACTCCCAACCAGTGTGCAGCACAGGATTGCGCCGTCCATGCATCTGGTAGGAGACGGAAAAGTATAAAATTTTGAGTTGTTTTCAGGAGTCACATCACCTGAAACAATAAAGCTTCCAATTATTTTAATATCGAACTTCATTAATATTATCCCACCTTTGTCAATCTTTTAGTATCGCCCATATTCCTCAACAATGTCATAGACAAGTTTGATCCTTTTAAGCTCCGTCCCGGGTGGTACCTGATCCCCTGCCGATTGGACCAGTCTACTGCAAGTTTTCTTTAAATCCAGCCAGTTTCTTACATGAGAAATAAAATCCTTCTCATTTGTAGCCGGGAGCCAAACCGAGGGCGATATTCCTCCCATTAAAACCATATTCCCGCCTGCTTGCTTTCTAATCGCTGCAGGAATCAAATCACCCGTAGGTGTAGGAGTACAAGCATCAGCAACATCGATTCCAGCTTCAGCGATTATGCCTAAAATTCCATTAAGCATTCCGTCAATATGGGCCGATACAGTCTTTCCTGCTTTATGTAAATGTTCTGCAATTGATTTATAGTGATTGAAGCTATATTTTCTGAATAATTCCGGAGGTTGTACATCACTTGATAAGTTATCCGTAAAGAAAATATGCGGAGCAGGAGAATCGCAGTATAAATCCACAAGCTCAAGATGATTCGTATTATAAATGCCAATATATCTCTCCAGCAATTCGGGTTCATCGCACAGCGCATATATCGTATTTTGAATACCCATATAATATGACATGAGCGATCCCAGTCCGGTATAACCTATACTTGGAAAACCGAGACCGACTTCTCCCCCGATTCGCTCCATTACTTCCCAATTTTCATATTTGGGTCTGAATTTTCTTCGTTCAACAGCATACAACAATATTTTAAGATCATCAATATTTCCAACCATCAACTTGGTAATGTCCCATGAAAAGCTTAAAGAACTCCATTTCCTTTCCATGTATATCTCTCCTACAGGTGTTTTAAATCTTTCAACAGCCCGGTCACCTATAAGCTCCTTTTCTCTGACAACACCATCTACATAATACTCTTCATGCAAACTTCCCGCTTCAATATACCAGCCGGCTCTGACCTCCTTATGCAAATCGGTTATTTCTTCAGTACAGTTGTTTATTGTAAACAAATCCCATCGTTCACCACTTTCAGCTCTGTACCAATGTCCCAAATCTGCAAACCAGGGCACCCTGTCAGGGGTTTCTCCTTTTAATACCTTTAAAATGCGTTCCCTCTCTGTCATAAATCAAACCTCACGTTAATAATCTAAAAATTAGTTTTTATCTTTATCCCACAGTCTGGGGTTGATTATATCTTCCGGTACATCAAGAAACAGCCTGTCAATTTCATACCTTGTCCTATCAGTTAATGGCGGCGCATCCATTAGCCTGGTGTTCTCCTTTACCTGTTCAGGAGATTCTGCGCCTATAACCAAGCTTGACACGCCTTCCATATCCCGTACATAGGATAACGCAAGCTGGGCAACACTGATTCCTTCATGTTCCGCCAGCTTGTTGAGCTGTCCAAGCAGTTTTTTTGCTTTAATCAGATTGCCTGTCAGTTCGACAGGTTTTAAAAAGAATAACCCCTGAAGGAATATACTCCTTACAAAAACAATAATGTTTTCTTTTTGCAGCTTCTTTAGAGAACCACTGTTTATAAGCCTGTGATCCATTATATTCATCGGAATTTGGACTGCTTCGTATACATCGTTTTTTTGCATTTCATCTACATCCTCAGGAGCGTATATGGAAACTCCCGCTTTTTCAATCATACCTTCCATTTTAAGCTTTTTAAGCGTATCAGGGATTATGGAACCATATGTATTCATATCCTTCGCATTATGAAGCATATATATAGGAATCTTGTTCAGTTTCAACCGTTGAAGAGATCCTTCCATATGTCTGAAGATCTGTTTTTCTATATTAAGCGGGTTCATATTTTCTTCATATATGATCTTAAACTTGGTAACCAACACCTGCTGTTCGGCTAAACAGGTTTTTTGGGAAAAATATTTGCCCAATACCATCTCGGAATCTCCATAAAGCTCAGCTGTATCAAAAGAATTGACCCCACTGTCAATTGATTCTCCAAGTATTTCGAAGCTTTTCTCCAAATCCGGTTTACCTCTGTTATTAGCTATTCCATATTCCATTCCAAGCTGCACTGTGCCAAGTGTTAATTTAGAAATTCTCAAATCCCTTATTATCGTATATTGCATTTTTCAAGACTCCTCAGCATATAAAAATATCTTTTTTTTCTCATCTATTCTTGTATGAATAGTTCCGGATGCATCTTTGAATATTCTTCATAGTAATTTTGTAGGGGTAGGGCAAATCCCCGCCCCCTTTATTTTGGACATTAAGAGCGCCTGTTTTTCTACTGATCTATGCTCACGCTATAAAGTGTGGCGTTTTTCATATATATGCGAATCTCAAAGTCGACGCCACGGTATTTCTCACCCGGTACGCCGTTGCTGAATCTTATTTTATGGGCTATACTGTCTCCCTCGACAGGAGTACAGTCACTTTCTGTAAAACCGATAACATCCTTTTCATTGCCCTCTACCAGGGCGCACTTTATATATCCGTCCCTTCCGATATCCGCATTAACCGTTATCTCCAGTGTACCGCCCTCATAACGGAAATGGTGGATATTGAACTCGAATTCCGAATCCGTTTTAAGGCCTGTGAACCTATCTTTCTTCACCGAGGCGCGGTAAAGGCAGCCCTTGTATTTGTCAAAACCCTCCGTATCCTCATTGTGCTTTACTGTTGTACCTTCCCCGTAGACATAGCATATGTCGCCGACAGTAATAATCCCATGCTGAAGATAACTTGCCGCAGAATCGTACTTTTTATCGTTGGCAACAAAGCTTTTTCTTTCGTGACGCTTGTAATGCTCTCCGTCGCGGCTTACCGCAAGCTGCATATCGGTCTTTTCGGTCAGGTGGTTATAAGCGGGTATGAACATATAATGCACCACATCCCCGCCCGACTCATAACGGGTGTCAGCTCCGCCGTAAAAATCCGTGGTCAGCGGGTCAAGTTCGTCGGCTTCATAAATGGTCCTTGGCGTCGGCCAGTGTCCGAAATTATTCGTCTCGGCATATCCTATACCACGCGTATCGGTCTCGCTCCAGGTGCGGAAATATCCCACATAGCTCCTTTTGTCAGGATCATAATAAACGACACAGTTGCAGTCGCAGCCGAAGGGTTCGACCGGAGGATTGATCCAGGAGCGGAACTCCGGGACGCCGTTTGTCCATCGTATGCCGTCAGCCGAATAGGCGAAGGACATGTGGCGCAGGAACTGCTCGGGGCGGTTGGACTTATTCACGGAGCAAAGGTACATCATGCGGTAGCGCGCCTCGGGCGGAGATGTCGGGTCAGCAAAAAGGCAATGCCCGCCGAAGCCCATGTATTCGTTGTGTTTGCCGCTGAACACGATATTGTTGTCGGTGCTGCCTTCGAATTCAATCAACCCGAGCGAGGGCTTAATGAAATTCACACCGTCGCGGCTTTCAGCGTAGCAAAGCTGCAGCGAGACGTCGCTGCATTCGTCGCCGCCCCACGACTCATACCAGAGACGGTAGACCCCGTCCTCCAGCAGCATGGTTATTCCGCCGATGCCATTGCGTTCCCACGGCTTGTCTCTGAAGAAAAAGGGCTCATCCGGCTTTTCGAGTACCCCGTTCACGAATTTAAACTCTCCTTTAGGTGCAAAACGGTTGTTATGCCCCATGATCCATTTTTTATCAGCAAGCAACCATGTTTTGTGCATATATAGTCCCTCCTTTAATATTTAATC
>VEPD01000016.1 GCA_012027035.1 Ruminiclostridium sp.
ACAGACGGATAAATGAGAGCTTGAGCTGTATGTCTTGAAAGGGACACGTACAGTTCTTAGGCGAGAAGGAGGGAGTAATCCCTCCGACTTAGCCGACAGCTCAACGCAGTTCATGTAATAGCAATAATGGGTAACTGTTAAATGTTTTTTGGTATAATATTACTTTTGGAGGGTTTTTGGTAATGGATGAAAAGGTTAATATCTTAAAACAAATTGATTTCGGAGACATCGATGGTTCAGGAGATCCAAAATTAGATCACTATTTTCTTGATAATGACTATTGGGACCGAGTCATTGAAGACAAAACATTCTTTATAATAGGCAAAAAGGGAACTGGAAAATCATCAATTTATCGTATGATAAATGAGCAAAGCGTAAATAAAGGTGTCTTAGTTGAAAACAAGGATTTTGGTGATTTCCCCTTTGAAAAGTTATTACTAGTGGATGACCAAAATTTCGCAAAGACTAACCAATATCAAAGTATTTGGGAAAACCTGATTCTAAACATTTTTTCCAAAATGATTGCAGATAATCCGATTATTGGCGATGAAAGAAACATGTACTTTCAAAGAATTGCTGATTATGCATCAAACTGTTTGGGTAGCATCATCGAAATGCATAAAGAAGTTGTTACTCGAACAACAAAGACTGGATTAGGCCTTAATTTCAACTTTCTCTCAGGTGCTCATGAGGCAGAAAAATCACTGGCAATTGGTAATGGAAACAGCAATATTTCAATGATTAATGCAACTCTAGAAAGTTTAATTCTGAATTACTTCATAACCTGCCCCACCGAAAGAAAGATAGTTATTCAGTTTGACCGACTAGACGATAATTACAATCAATATCAAGACGTTGAGCAGTACTACCAATCAATAATTAGCCTTTTTAAGGTTACTTATCGTCTTAATCAAGAATTCAGATCTAGACGAATTAAAGATTCAAAAATAATTCTTTATCTTCGTTCTGATATATTTAACGAGCTCGGTAAACGAGATGCTGAAAGCGCCAGATGGGACGATTTTTGTTTAACAATTAATTGGGCAATAGTCAACAGAGATGATTGGGAAAACCCCAAGTTGCTACAAATGATAAATAAGCGTATTTATGCATCGCTTTTAAAAGAGAATAAAGACTTTTCGGTAATTTTTGATGATAAAATCATTGATTTGAAATCTTCTTCTGGAAAGCTACATAATGTATTTCAATACATTGTTGAAAAAACTATGCATAGGCCGCGCGATTTGATTCAATTCTGCAAATATATCCAAAAAGAAACTTTGGAAACAGGAAAGCTGTATTTTAGGACAATCAAGAATGCGGAAAAAAACTATGGATTTTGGCTGGTAAATAGTGAGCTAGCAAATGAGATAAACCCAATTCTCAAAAATACAGAATCCCTTTATGAATTTCTCAAGTTGTTGGGAAGTCGGCCATTTTCATTATCTGATTTTTATGATAGGTATAAAACAGCTAAAAGCATAAAGATGGATGCTGATGATCTTGCTTACTATCTTTACGATATTGGCATATTTCAAAACATTGATATGACTTTTATTCCTCCAAAATTTCGCTCATCATTTAGAAACAAAGGAAGATTAGACCGCAATATGAAGATAGTTATTCATCCGGGAGTATGGGTAGGTATAAATGCTTAATCTGCTATTATGATTATTTAAACTATAAAACCGAATGGACTTCACATTATGTTTATTTGGTGAAAACATTAATTACCTACAACCATATTCCCATTATCGTGCGCCGGATGACGGCATGTATTTTAGCAGGTGGAAATCCTGTCTGGCAAGGTTTAAGCTGAACCACCAGTAATGAGTCATGGATTCAATACAGTAATGTATTGGATTAAGCGTTGACAGTCAGGTGGCAGGTATGAAATGTGATTGAACCCCGAAATGAAGATTATGAAATGGCCGACATTCTGATAATAATGGAAGGCTACACATTGTCAGCGTTAAAAGCGAGTGAAACAATGCGTTTCCGGGGTCGAAGAGCCATACATGTCACACAATGGATACATGTTAACCCGGGAGACCCTGCCGTTTCTCACCAATTTTCATATGATGAGTATGACGGACAACTAGAAAGGGAGGAGGTCAAAGGGATGGCAGGGAGTCGGACAGCCACACAGTACCAATGAACGTGGGTAATGCCACGGGAGGGAAGGTGCGAGGTGAATGAAAATTCACTGCTGCGTAATACCATATCTTTAAGGAAACATTATCTGTACACAGGGACAGGAGCAATGATGGAAACGAAATTAAAGAGAATATCAGAAATATCTCAAAAGAACCCAAAAGAAATATTTACATCAATCGGGCATCTCATCAATAAAGAGATGCTGGAAAGCTGCCACAGGGAAATGGATAAGGACAAAGCGGTAGGGATTGATGGAGTAAGTAAGGAAATGTATGAAGAAAATCTAGATGAAAATCTGGAGAGACTGGTGAAAGCCTTAAAGAATAAATCGTACAAGCCACAGCCATCCAAACGGGTATATATCCCGAAAGGAAACGGAAAAACAAGGCCGTTGGGAATAACTGTCTATGAAGACAAACTTGTGCAGCAAGCACTTAAGAAAGTGCTGGAAGCCGTATTTGAGCCGAGATTCCGTGACTGCATGTTTGGATTTCGACCAGGTAGGAGCTGCCATGATGCACTGAAAAGACTCAACAACATAATTGAGAGAGGCAAAACCAGTTATATCTTAGATGCGGATATCGAGGGATTTTTCAATCACATTGACCATGAGATGCTAATAAAGTGCGTGGAAGTGCGTGTGAAAGACCCGAATATAATCCGTCTGATTCGGAAGCTGCTAAAGGCCGGTATAACAGAAAACGGTGAATACAAGGAAACCGAGGAGGGAACGGAACAGGGTTCCGGATGTTCGCCCATGTTGGCAAACATATATATGCACTATGTACTGGTACTGTGGTTCTATAAGGTAGCAAAACCGCAGTTCAAGGGATATTGTGACATAGTAATATATGCGGACGATTTTGTCTGCTGTTTCCAATATAAGAATGAAGCTGAACAGTTCTATAAGATGTTAAAAGAGCGGTTTGGTAAGTTCGGGCTGAAGCTGGAAGAAAGTAAAAGTCGCCTGATAGAGTTCGGAAGGTATGCTGAGTCAAACCGGAAAATAAGGGGCGAGGGCAAGCCAGAGACATTTGATTTTCTTGGATTTACCCATTATTGCAGCAAAAGCAGGAAAGGCAACTTCCGGGTCAAAAGGAAAACCAGCAAAAAGAAGTTCAGGGCCAAAGTGAAGCTCTTTACTGAATGGGTGAAAGAAAACCGGACATTAAGGAAGAAAGACCTTATGGAGAAGCTGAATGTTAAGCTTACTGGCTATTACCGGTACTATGGGATAACGGATAATTTCAAGGCGATGAGTAGTTTTGTGCGGAAAGTAGAAAGGGCTGTTTTCGTTTGGTTGAACAGACGAAGCCAGAAGAAAAGTTATACATGGAAAAGATTCTACGATATACTGAAACATTACCCGATATTACGCCCGAAAATATACGTTAGTATTTATGAGATGTGATGGGATTAGTATTACGAGGAGCCGTATGCCCGAATTGGGCACGTACGGATCTATGAGGGACTTAGCTCGTGAGGGCTAAGTCTACTCGACCATATAATGGAATATTAATGACTTCGGAATAGTTAAACATTCTGATGTGATTCAACAAAATAGTCTATACAAAAAAATATATTTTCTTCCAAAAACCTTGTATTGTTTACCAATTATGTATATAATCTTCTTAGGAAATTTAATAAAAGGTCGCCATGAGCCTCTGAGTGCTTGCGACACCCAGAGGCTCATGCGGTAGCAGTAACTACCACACGCAGGGCAAAAGCCCCCATAGCAACCTATAGCCTATTATAGACTAAATTTGTATTCTTTTCAATAAATAGGCGCGTGTGTAGGAAAATAAAACTACCACGCGTCTATTGTTATTTTTCCTTTCAAAAAATAACGGGAACAGGGCGCATAAAAACGTCCCTGTTTCCGAATTTGAAAGGGGTCGGGAAAACCTATGAAAACAAGATATCTTCCAATTACCTGTCTTTATCCGTCGAACAGTGAAGAAAATATTATGCCGCTGATATGCATCTGCGGAAAGTGGCTCGAACAAGCCGGTTTTATTACAGGTGATGAGGTCAGCGTCAAAGATACCAGGTATGGAGAACTGGTAATAAGCCTGCTTCCTGAAAGAAAATAGTTTACGAAAGGCCTGGCTTATGTCATAAGACAACCTGATGAATAAATATGTTTATTCTGAGGTGGTCTTATGGCAGATAAGCAGGAATTGGAGCTTGTTGTGAGTATACAAACAGGTATTCTGAGAGACCTATATAAGCAAAACCTGTTAAGTGAATTGCAAATGAATAAATGTATGGATATTATCAGGGCGCAATACGAAAAATGCCTATTGGAATTAACCAAATTGACCACAGATATATAAAATTACAGGCGGGGGGATTGAAATGCTTAGGGTAGCAGCCTATTGCAGAGTATCGACAGATAAGGACGACCAGATAAATTCTCTGGAAAATCAGAAAAGATATTTTGACGAGTACATAAATAAAAATAAAGAATGGAATTTCGTTGACCTGTATGTAGATGAAGGCATAAGCGGAACTAATGTAAAAAAAAGAATGGGTTTCAAGAAAATGATATCCGATGCCGAAAAAAAGAGATTTGACCTGCTACTGACCAAAGAGATCAGCAGGTTTGCAAGAAATACGCTTGACAGTATTTTATATACAAGACAGCTTAAAAGCCTGGGAATCGGAGTAATATTCATGAACGACAATATTAATATAATGGATGCCGACAGTGAATTGAGGCTTACGATAATGGCGAGTATCGCCCAGGAGGAAAGCAGAAAGATTTCCGAACGTGTAAAATGGGGACAAAAACGTTCAATGGAAAATAAGATTGCATTTGGAAACAGAATCTATGGCTATAATATTAAAAATGGGAAATTGTCGGTCAATCCGGAGGAAGCAGAGATTGTTAGGACTATTTTCAAGCTGTACAAAGAAGGTATGGGAACTCATATCCTGGCTAAAGAGCTGAAAAGTAAGGGAATATTGACGCCAACAGGCAGCAGGAATTGGACAAATGCAACCATTCTGAGGATTTTAAAAAATGAAAAATATATCGGCATATTGAAACAGAGAAAGCAAATAACGACCGACTTTTTAAACCATACAAGGAAAAGGAATGAGGGTGAGGAGGAATACATTATCTTTGAAAACAATCATGAACCCATCATTGATAGAAATATTTTTGATTCTACGCAGTACGAGATTCAAAGGAGAATGACCTTCCAATTCAGCAAGACAAAGTACTCAAACCGGTATCCATGGTCTGGAAAGCTTGAATGTGCTAATTGCGGCTCCAAATACAAAAGAACTGTATGGCATAAGGGCAAATCCTTTGAAAAGGTTGTCTGGCGGTGTACTGAAAACATACGGAACGGAATTGAAAAAGTGGATGCCCAGGGTATGAAAGAAGGCTGTGCGGCGAAAGCAATAGAAGAAATTGTGCTGCAAAAAGCTTTCCTTGAGCTTTTGCAGGATATTGTCAAGGATAAGGAAGCAATTTTAAACGATCTTGAAAAGATCATTATTAAGGTTATGGAGGAAGCAAAAAATACATCCTGTTTGAAAAATCTGAATGAAAATATTGATAAAATTGATTTAAGAAAAGATAAACTTGTTGATCTTTATACTGATGGAGTTATTTCCAAAGACGAATTCAAGAAAAGAAACGATCAGCTTAATAATCAGCTTGAAGAATTGAATAATAAAATCGAGATAGCGGAAGTAGAAAGAGAAAAGTTTAAGGATGAAAGAAAAGTTTTTGAAAAGATAAGGGAAATAATAAGAAAGCTGGGAAGCGCCCAGGAATTCAGTGAAGGAATTTGCAAGGAATTATTTAAAAAAGTTATTATCTATGATAGAAATCACTTCAAAATCATTCTAAAAAACGCTCAGGAAAAAGAGTTTTTTTTTGACGCCGCCGCTGTACTAACGAATCAGCAATCCCGACTGCAGAAGGTGCAATTCAGATAGCAATGGAGGAAATGCCTATAACGCTTCACGATTGCAAAGCATTGATCCTTGGATTCGGAAGGATCGGGAAAATACTGGCCAAAATGCTGCAGGGTGTGGGAGTGAAGGTATTTGTCGAAGCAAGAAAATATTCTGATATTGCATGGATAAAAAGCTATAGCTACAAGCCCATATACATAAACGAACTTGGGGATTATCTTGACAAAATGGATGTAGTATTCAATACCATTCCACATATCATACTTGATGTTAATATGCTGGGAAAACTGAGAAACGATTGCCTGATAATAGATTTGGCGTCAAAACCGGGAGGCGTGGATTTCGAAAGGGCCAAAACGATGGGCATCAAGGTAATCTGGGCGCTTTCACTGCCCGGCAAGGTAGCTCCCATAACAGCGGCAAAATTCATTAAAGAAACCTTGTATAATATCCTGGAAGAGTTGGGGGTGTAAAACATGCTTCTTCAAGGCGTAAAAATTGGGTTTGCATTGACCGGCTCATTCTGTACATTTGCGAAAGTAATGCCTGAACTGGAAAAGTTGGTTTCGGAAGGCGCCGACATAATACCGGTCATCTCGGAGACAGTAGATAAATATGATACGAGGTTCGGGAAGGCTGATGAATGGAAGGCAAAAATAGAAGGGGTTACCGGCAAAAAAATAATAAGGACAATAGTTGAAGCTGAGCCGATAGGACCAAAATCAATGCTTGATATACTTATAGTAGCTCCATGCACCGGCAATACGCTTGGAAAACTGGCCAACGGAATAACCGACACAGCTGTTACCATGGCTGCCAAAGCACACTTGAGGAACGGGAAACCTCTGGTGCTGGCAATTTCTACAAACGACGGACTGGGAACAAACGCAAAAAATCTGGGCATACTGCTGAACGCAAAAAATCTTTATTTTGTGCCTTTCGGACAGGATGATCCTGTGAAGAAATGCAATTCGCTGAC
>VEPD01000299.1 GCA_012027035.1 Ruminiclostridium sp.
ATATATTCCCGTTGCAGTTGCTCCCGGCCTCATTAAGGAAAGTGTTGAAAAGGACGGTCTTTATAATACTCTTAAGACAGATTACGGCCTAATACCTGATGAAGCATGGGAGTCATTCGAGGCTGTACTTGTGGCCGATGAAAGTGACGCCTTGCGTCTTAATGTAAAGAAGAATTCTGCCGCATTGAAAATAGAGCGCATTACCAGATCAAAGGGCGGAGTCGTTGAATATTGCAGCGGCCTCATCAGAGGTGACAGGTACAAGTATAATATAGTTTTAAAATAATATAGCAAATAAATTTTATTAATTACCTAAATAGCCCTTGAAAAGCAAATCAAAATAAATTATAATGGTTATAACAATATGATGATATATTGAATATTTATTTCTGGAGGCAAATATGAGTTTAACCTATAAGGAATGTAAGGCGCAGTATGAATCTCTGAAAAAAACCTTTGATTGCGTGGCAGGCCGGGAAAAAGAACTAAAGGCGTTTTTCAAGGCCAAACAGCCCAGGTCTTTCACATTTACCGGCAGCGGCTCGGGATATTATCTGGCGCAATCCTTTGAGATGATAGCGAAGGTTAAAATGGGCATATGCTCATCCTCTATCCCTGCAGGCGATCTTATGCTCCATTATGAAAGATATTCGAAATTGCTTGAAGGCACTATGCTGATAGTTGCATCAAGGTCAGGAAGTACATCTGAAGTCATCAGTTCCGTTAAGCGGCTGAAAGCGTCAAGCAATATACCGGTTTTGAGTGTCGTCTGTGTGGAAAATTCCGAACTCTCCCAGATATCGGACTATACTGTATGCATACCATGGGCTTTTGATGAAAGTGTCTGCCAGACGAGGACGGTCAGCAACCTTTACGCCGCCATGGTTCAAATTATTGGATATTTGAGTGAAGACAAACCGGTAATCGAGGGATTGGAGAAGGTAATAGGCTCCGGTGACGAATATATGGCTAAATATGAAAAGGAGCTTGAAAGAATAGCCGGTCTGGATTGGGATAACGCAGTCGTATTGGCAGATGGTGAAATACAGGGTCTGGCAAATGAAGGCGCTCTTGCTTTCAAGGAAATAGCCCAGACATCGTCAAATTATTATCACCTTCTGGATTCACGCCATGGTCCCATGGTTATGGTCAAAAAGAATACACTGGCAATAGCCTGTCTGACCTCTGAAGATTATAAAAAACAAAAGGATCTTATTTCAGATATAGTGAAGAAGGGCGCCAGAATAGTGGTTTATACCGATACCAATGTGGAGAAGATAGGCGGCGTGGATCTTCATGTTTCGTCGGGTTATGAAATGGAGCATGTTTTACGTGGGATACCTTTTATTTTTATCCCGCAAATGATATCTTATTATAGAGCCGTTAAAACAGGAGTCAATCCTGACCGGCCCGAGGGTCTGGATGCATGGATAAAGCTGTAGTTTTGCTATGAGAAGTGTTTCGGGGGTATAAATGAAAAAATTTGACGTACTGGCTATAGGTGAATTAAATGTTGATTTGATAATGGCAGGCATGAAAAGTATGCCTGTAGTGGGAAGAGAAACAATCGCAGAAGGCTTCAATATAATGTTGGGAAGCTCTACGGCAATATGCGCCTGCGGCATGTCCCGGCTGGGCTTGAAAACAGGTTTTGTCGGTAAGATTGGCGGGGACAGCTTCGGCGAGGTAGTCCGAAAAAGCCTTGATGGCTATGGAATATGTCTTGATCATGTAATAGTCGACGAAAAAATCAAGACCGGTATAACTATATCTTTAAGCACTGAAAAGGACAGGGCAATGGTAACATATCTGGGTTCAATTGATTCTCTGGCTTTGGAGGATATTGATTATAAGCTGTTGGATCAGGCAAGACATATTCATATCGGTTCATTTTTTCTGCAGAGTAAATTAAGGCCAGGAATTGCAAAATTATTTTCCGAAGCAAGGAAAAGAGGCGTCACCACTTCACTGGATGCCGGCTGGGATTATACTTTGAATTGGGATTATGGTATTTTTGAAGTACTTGGGTCTACAGACATTTTCTTTCCTAATGAGACAGAGGCATTGAACATAACGAAAAAAGAAAATACGGAAGATGCTTTAAATATACTGTCTGAGTACTGTAGGACAGTGGTTGTAAAGTGCGGACCCAGGGGCGCATTGGCAAAAGGAGAGGATTTATTGGTAAGAAAGCCTGCATACGATTTAAAACCCATTGATACAACCGGAGCCGGAGATTCTTTCAATGCCGGTTTCATATATGCATTTATAAATAAAATGAGTCTTGGGGAATGCATGGATTATGGCAATGCCTGCGGGTCCATCAGTGTGACAAGGATTGGCGGTACATCTGCATGCGCTACTCTGGATGAAGTGAACAGACTTATTAAAAACGGTACGCTATAGGAGGTAAATGATGGGATCCGTTCACCCGATAAAAGATATTATCAAGCTGCAAAAGGTGGGAGTTCACAAAGGAATATGCTCCATATGCAGTGCAAATAAATATGTAATAAAGGCAGCGATGGTAAGCGTTTTTGAGAAAAACGGATATGTCCTCATAGAATCTACTGCAAACCAGGTAAATCAATATGGCGGCTATACAGGTATGACGCCGGCCGGTTTCAGGGATTTTGTCCTGTCTGTTGCCGAAGTGACGGGTTTTCCGCAAGAGAAGGTCATACTTGGCGGGGACCATTTGGGACCTCTGGTCTGGAAAGCTGAAGATGCCAACGAAGCTATGAATAAGGCTATGGAACTGGTAAAGCAATACGTATCCGCCGGCTTCACAAAGATCCATCTGGATACAAGCATGAAGCTTGGCGGTGACAGTACGTCACTGCCCCTTGATCCCTTCATTGCAGCTCAGAGAGGTGCAAAGCTTTGTTCGGCGGCAGAAGATGCTTTCACAAAATTACAGAAAATCAACCCGGCTGCGCTGCATCCCGTTTATGTAATCGGAAGCGAAGTGCCTGTTCCCGGCGGAGTGCAGGAAGATGAAGGACTCAAGGTGACTGAAGCCGGAGATTTTGTGAAGACTGTAGAACTTTTCCGGAAGGCTTTTGCTGATATTGGGCTAAATGATGCATGGGAAAATGTCATTGCTGTTGTTGTTCAGCCGGGAGTGGAATTCGGCGACTCAATGATCCATGATTATGACCGAAATGCAGCGAGAGAGCTCTGCGGTGCGCTCAAATCATATCCCCCGCTGGTTTTTGAAGGCCATTCCACCGATTATCAGAAAAGATCGGCTCTAAAAGAAATGGTTGAGGATGGCATAGCGATACTGAAGGTCGGCCCCGGACTTACATATGCACTAAGGGAAGGTCTTTTTCTTTTGAATCATATGGAAAATGAGCTGCTTGGCCATAGGACGGATGTCAGGCTTTCTAATTTTATTGATACTTTGGATGCAGCAATGCTTAAGGATCCGCTAAACTGGAACAAGTATTACCACGGTATGGAGGAAGAGCGGAAAATAGCCCGGAAGTACAGCTTTTCAGACCGGTGCAGGTATTATCTTGCCGTGCCTGAAGTTGATAAATCCATTCAGTTGCTGATTGATAATCTGAAGTCAATTGATTTGAATATGTCGATAATCAGCCAGTATTTTCCCGACCAGTACCGGAAAATCCGGGAAGGACGGTTGAAGAAAGATGCAGAGGACTTATTGATAGACAGAGTAATTGGTGTAATAGAGGATTATAATTTTGCGATTAGTACTACAGCGTAAACAACCGATTTATCCTTACAGAAATAGTAATATGTAATGCACAAATACCAAATTAAGGAAATAAAAATTTGTGCGTTATGTTTCATTAATGTAATATTTCGCAAAATAAGATTTTGCGAAATAAATTGTTGAAGCATTCGCAATATTTCTGTAAGGCGCATAAATGCTGATTTTATAATGAAGTTTACGCTGTAGTATTAATATTGTTACAGAATTGTTACAATAATTTAAGGAAATTGTAACCTAAACAAAGTTTTACCAGATTATAATTTTATTATAAGTATACCGAACCCTAAGTAAAGCGGGGTTTTATATCTCACAGGGTTTTTCCGCGGATGCTTGTACAAATGAGTCCAGAGGTTAAATGTCAATACCCAATTGGAAAAAGATCTTTGAAAAATTCATAGTTTTGCAATGGTTTATGGCACAAAAGGGAATCCCCAAC
>VEPD01000251.1 GCA_012027035.1 Ruminiclostridium sp.
CACATCATCAAATGTATGAAAACTAGGATACATTGGGAATTATTGTGGTAACGGTGAATAATGTCGGAGCTTCTTGGTGCGGTAGAGCCCGTCCATTAGGATAGAAGCTGTTCGTGAAGCATCCTGAATGGCAGGCTGGTCATTCTTCCCTCTCAAAAAACAACCGCCTTATGAAAAGGCGGTTACAGGTTCTATTCCCAATCTATTAATTTAAGCGTTCAAATAATCTCATTAAAAAACAGTTAATAGCTTACAATGCTTTCCTGCCTCAACTTTCAGCATAGACAGATTCAATGACGCTATTTTCCAGTTTTATTATAACGTCCATACCAACCGCCAGATCCTCGAAATCAGCGATTACATTATCCACCTTCACATCCGCATCTTTGGACAAAATGTAATTTATGCTATCCGTGGTGCTGTCCAGGGTACTATTAATGGACAAGTGGTATGTTCCCATAAGATCAATAGCTGTTATTTTTCCCTGATCCTGGGTAATGACAGCTATCTGCCTGTCAACTACCACCTTTAAAGCTCTATTGACATTATCAACCGCTATTCTGACTTTATCTCCGATCCTCAGATCACTTAAAGTCCCTTTTACTCCCTTGAAGTAAAACTCCGCACCGTCAGCGACCTTGAAAATGGCAGTCATTTCTTCAATCTTCACGGTTAAGGTTGCAGGATTTCCACTGCCGATAGCCATAAGTTCTCCGGTATAATTAGTGATGATCTTGTCATCAGGCTGGTTAATGTTGAGTATTTCTATATATTCAACTACACCGTCAATTGTTTTCAAAATCACCTTTGCACCCTTCACAACAGTTGAGTACGCCACTTTTTTCGCAGCCTTGTATACAACGACGTCATTACTTACATCGAAGGTTCTTTTTAATGCACCGATTTTTAGAACTAACTCGTCTGCGCCGATACTATCTACTATACCCCTGAATTCATCAATATCATTGTCGTTATCCACTCTTTCATCCAGGTTGTAGAACAGTACCGCCATCTCAGCCCTGCTCAAGGTACCCATTGGGTTGAACCTCTTACCGTCGCCTTTCATGATTCCAAGATCGTTAATCAGGTATACATAGCCGACAGATCCCTGAGGAACAGCTGCTGCATCTACAAATGGAAGGTCTGCATTCATTTTGGCCTTTGCTTCATTTTCCTTCTGCAGCGCTCTGATTATATACTTTGCAATTTCGTGCCTTTTTACCGGGGCATTCGGTTTGAAATACATCAAATCAACATCGTCCAGAATGCCCAGTTCAGCCGCTTTGTTTATGTATCCCACCGCCCACTTTTTGACCTCGGCGCCTTTATATTTCTTGGGGAGGTTTTCCATCAACAATGCTTCATCTTCCCAGTCCATTATCCTTAAACTCATAATTATTGCTTCAAGTTGGGTAGCTGACCTGTTAGGCTGGTATTTGCCGTTGCTGCCTTTGAGCAAGCCTTTCAGCTTAAGCTTGTCAATTGCCTTTTGCGCCCATGAAACTTCACCGGAGTCTTTAAAAAACTTTTCCTGTATATTTGCTTTTCCTTTGTCCCTGTTGTCATTTCCAGCAAACACCGTTGTTGATGTTGCGCCTATAATAAGCGTTAGCGCCAGAATCATTGATATTATCTTCTTCATACTTTCCCATCCTTTCAAAAATGTGTTTTGCGCTTGATCTGTAATATATATTCGAAAACACAAATTGAATATGAGGGTAATATCACTGGAAAAATTTTCTTAATGCTTTTGTAATATCCATGAAATAAAGATAGTAACCGCCATTATAGTGCCAATCATCATAAAGCTTTTGACAGTTACAGAAAATGTATCTTTTTTCGACTGTACGGCATTAAAAAGTTTTATACCTTTATACACCGGTATCAAAGTAAGCAGCGTACTCAGGCTAAAAATAGGCAATACCCCGATAAGTACCAGAAAGAGGATGTCCGCATATGAGGTATAATATAAGGCATTGAGCAGAACAACGGATCTCTTTTTGCCTATGTATACGGGCAATGTATGCCTTCCGTTTTCAATGTCATCCTCGACATCACATATGTTATTTGCCAGCATGATGTTGGCAATACCGCAAAGCAAAGGCAGCGATACAAGGAAGATGAAAATGATATCTTCCATACCGATACGCAGCAGGATATCGGTTCCTTCTATCGTATATGCTAAAATATCACCTTTAAATGCATGTACATATATTGCCAGAAATACAATGACAAAGCCCATAAAGAAGCCGGAAAGGGCTTCGCCCAGAGGCGTCCTGGAAATAGGCAAAGGTCCGAAGGAATAAATGATTCCGATAAAAAAAGAAAGCGCACCCACTGCAAGAACAACCAGGTTGGTCCGAATTACAAGTACTATGCCGATTACCATTGCAGAAAGTAACATGACAAGAATTACTGCAACCACTGACTTATCCTTTAAACGATACTTTTCAATACTGTTGTGTATTTCATAATTATAACCATGCCGTTTATTGGCCCGTTTCCAGTCGAAATAATTGTTCAGGGCGGTGGTTGACATATCAATCAGAATCAATGAGCAAAAAAATAAAAGAAAATTGGTAAAATCAAACGTATCATAACGGTAAAGTACATAAACCGTACCCAGCAGCAGCGGAATAGCGCTGGCAACCTTTGTCCTTATTTCAACAAGCCCTAAAAACCCTTTTAAATGCATTGTTCTTCCTCCAAAATTTACAATAATGCATTACAAAATAGTATTCGACAAAACAAAAGGGAGTCCTGCAAGATTCTATTATATATGTTGCAAAAAACTATTGTATTGATTTTTTGCATTATATTTTCACATTATCTATAGAGAGAATAAAAAAACATTTGCCATAATCAAGATATCATATTAAAATAAATGTATTAATATAAGGAATAAATGAATAATAAATGACTTTTCCCGGTGAAATCTTTTGCAACTTATTATTTGGTTATTCCATAAAGGGGAGAATTGTTATGAGTACCGGTACAGTAAGCCCTGGAATTCCGGCGTCCGCTTCATCTGAAAAGCCCTTGACGCTGCTGCGGCTTTTAATATTGCTGATAAAAGGGTATTTTAAAAGCATACCTTCTATGGTAATCTGGACCATAGTCCGGGCAGCAGCCGCTTTTCTCATCGTGCTGATCCTGCATACATATCTCATTGTGGTAAAAAATGAAGGTTTTGCGCCTGATCCAAACAATCCGTTATACAGGCTGATGTCATTTCCTGGCAATAAAGCCGGGGCTGCCGCTTTTTGGGGCATAGCAGCCTTTTTGCTGTCGTCGCTGGCGGGAAGGATATGGTTTGGAGGTCCGGTAAAATTATTTGCAGATTTCGCCGGAACACCCAACTGGGTGATCAAAAGTTTCAAAAAGGCTGAGAAATCAGGACTCCCGGTTTTATTGGGGGCTGTTGCGGCAGCTTTGATTGCATCACTTTTTATAAAAAACAATTACCTGATAATCACAACTGTAATCGGAATTTTTCTGTCCTATATTTCACGGCAGCAGGGCTTATGGTTTCTTTTTCTTTCAACTGCCTTATCCGATTTCAAGAAGCTCTTTATGAAAAATAAAACTGTTAATCATGGCATCGTATCGGTATTTGTACTTGGCCTCATGTTAGGCCTTATCCTGACGCCGGTTATACCTTTGAAGCCTTATGGGGAGATTTTTGCCGCGGCATTATGCATCGCTGGCATCATATTATTGCAGAAAAAGAAACTTACACCGGGCGCAGCCATGTGGGCTCTGAGTTTCCTGGTTTTTCAGGCAATTCTGTTCAAAGTGACAGGCGTATATGCCGATGACGGGGGCTGGCAGGCAGCCGGCGGTACGCTCGG
>VEPD01000164.1 GCA_012027035.1 Ruminiclostridium sp.
AAGAAGGCTGGCAAGGTCGAAAGACAGAAGCCTTGATCAGATTTACAATGAAAGATGCCCATTGTATGAAAAATATGCCGATCTTATTGTAGATTGCTCCGATAAAAGTGTTGACGCTATTGTGGCGGAGATTTTGATGAATACTTCTGATAAGCACAAAAAATAAGAACCGTTTTGCGGTCCCTATTTTTTGTGCTTATTTGTTTACTTTATCTTTTAAAACTTTGCCGGCTTTGAACACGGGTGCTTTTGATGCTGGAATTGTGATCTCCTTCTTGGTCTGTGGATTTCTTCCTTTTCTTGCAGCCCTTTTTCTAACTTCAAAAGTTCCGAAGCCAACGAGGACTACCTTGTCTCCACCCTTGAGGGAATCTTCAACAGAAGCTATCGTCGCGTTAAGAGCAGCTTCGCTGTTCTTCTTGTTCAGACCGGATTTTGCAGCGATTGAGTTGATTAAATCTGTTTTATTCATTTACACAACCTCCTATATTTGGAATTCGACATTATTTTATAATGAAAGTCGCTTGAAGTCAAGCATTTCGCAATAAATTAGGCTTTAGGAACTATGTTTTTATAGAAAATGTTCTTATAACCAGGTAAAATACGCCAATTGCCTTTCGGGTATAAGTTTTTTCAATACAATAATTCGACATCTTTTGCTAAATATCGATTATCATCCATAGAATTTTGGCGATTAATACTACAGCGGCAATTACCAATTTATCCTTGCAGGATTAGTGCGTTGGAGCGTTCGCACTAATCCCGCAAGGCGCATATATGCCGATATAATAATGAAATTGCCGCTGTAGTACTAAGGAATTATTTTTACCTCAACATTACTTAAAAGCTTTTTCAGCTGGCGAGAAAAATTATTTTCTTTATGATCGTCCTGCGAGTCTCCCAGGATAACACAGTCTATCTTATTTTCCCTGGCATATTCAGCAATTGTCGTCACGATCTCATCAGATTTTAGCACTGACAGGTTTGCTCCTGCTGATTTGGATATACCGAACAGGTATTCAAGAGCTTCGCCTTCACTGGAATTATCCAGTATATTCCAGCTGTCCTTTATAACATGAATGACCCACAAATTACCCTTATGTTCGTCTCTAAGTTCTGCAGCCTTCCTGATTAATCTTTCGCAGGTTTTCTGCTGGGTTACGCAAACCAAAATGTTTTTTATATTTATTGAAGTTATTTTTTTCACTGGCCTCTATCCTTTATAATGGGCTATGTATCTTAAGTTGCATCCCTTTTCTTCTTAAGAGGGGTAGTGCAAATTCCATTTCTAACTATATTATACCAGACATGTTTGAAAAAGTCTTTTCAATAAAAGTAAATTTTTTATGACGGTAGTACCGGCCGCTTTTTCTTGATTTTTGGAAATTGTTAAGTTAATATGAAACTAGTACTCTGTCAGCCTTGAACCTGATAGAGTTGATAGAGCACTGTGTACAAGGAGTGGATGGAGCCTATGAGAAGAATAGATGCAGATACGGTTGTCAGGGCAGTTGAAAGACTTTGCACCGATGCCAATTATTATCTTAATGCAGATATATTGCAGGCTTTACAGGACGGTATCAGTGATGAAATATCGGATACGGGAAGAAATATTTTATCCCAGCTTGTGGAAAATGCCTCTTTAGCCAGGGAAAAACAGATGGCGATCTGCCAGGATACAGGTATGGCTGTTGTTTTTGTTGAATTGGGCCAGGATGTACACGTTTCCGGAGGGAATCTTACCAACGCCATCAATGAAGGCGTCAGACGCGGATACAAAAACGGATATCTCAGAAATTCAGTCGTAAATGATCCCGTTGAAAGGGTTAATACAGGTGATAATACTCCGGCTGTAATCCATTATGACATCGTAGACGGCGAAAATATAAGGATAATTGTTGCTCCCAAGGGATTTGGCAGTGAAAATATGAGCGGCGTAAAGATGCTGAAGCCCTCCGACGGACGGGAAGGTATAAAAGGATACATACTTGATATGGTTGACAGGGCCGGTCCCAATCCATGCCCGCCTATTATCGTAGGCGTAGGTATCGGAGGAACTATGGAAAAGGCGGCTCTGCTTGCTAAAAAGGCTCTGCTCAGGCCTGTAAACGATAACAGTGGAATTGAATATTTATGCAAGCTGGAAAAAGAGTTGCTTAAGGAAATAAACAGCATGGGTATAGGGCCCGCGGGGCTTGGCGGGCGGATTACGGCTCTGGGTGTGAATATCGAAGCATATCCGACGCACATTGCAGGCTTGCCGGTAGCAGTCAATATAGGCTGCCATGCCACAAGGCATGCGGAGGTGGTATTGTGATGAAGTATTTAGGCACACCGCTTGATAAAGCGGTTGTAAGGCAGCTGAAAGCAGGGGATATGGTATGTATCAATGGAATCATTTATGCTGCCAGGGACGCTGCTCATAAAAAGATGTACAATATGCTTGCAGAAGGAAAAGCTCTGCCCTTTGATGTGAAAAACCAGATTATTTATTATGTCGGGCCCTGCCCTGCCAGGCCGGGAGATGTTATCGGTTCGGCAGGCCCGACTACCAGCGGCAGAATGGATGCTTATGCCCCCCGGCTTATTGAGCAGGGACTCACGGGTATGATTGGCAAAGGGCTTAGAAATGAGGATGTGATTAATGCGATAAAAAAGCACCAGGCAGTGTATTTCGGTGCAACGGGCGGAGCAGGGGCATACATAGCCAGATCAATAATATCAGAAGAAATAGTCGCATTTCCGGAACTGGGGCCTGAAGCAATCAGAAGGCTGACGGTAAGGGACTTTATTGTGACAGTAGTCATTGATTCATACGGCAACAATCTCTATGTATCCGGAAGGGATAAGTACAAATTAAGGGGAAACAGCATTTAAACGGCAGGTATTGCCGGAATGACGGAAACGCTCCATGATAAAAAGTTTCAAATAATAAGTTCAGGGTATATTTTAATAGAAAACTAGTATATAATAAATAAATCGGTATTATGAATGTTTTAATAAATTAACATAATAGACTAATTGCAGGAGGGGAATTTATGTCGAAGGTTACTAAGGATATGATTATATCCGACATTTTAAGGCTGGATAGAGGAACCGTACCCATATTTTTGGGCAGCGGCATGCATTGTCTCGGATGCCCTTCATCGTCCGGTGAAAGCATTGAGGACGCCTGTGCGATTCATGGCATAGATGCCGACAAGCTGGTCAGGGATCTCAATGAGTATCTTGACAGGAAACAGGGATGATTTGATTGTAATGTTTTTGCAAAATAAGCCCTGACCGCTTTTAAAGGTTGGGGCTTTTTACATGAGGCATCCTATCTATCGTAACTATCCGTCAAAATGGGTCCGGCTTTTTACGTTCTTATATTGTAATTAAGAACTTTTGCAGTTATAATTTATAATGGTGCGTAAAGCTTGTGAGGCAAGCCCTGACATTTATACAGTGCGTGGAATGGATTGGGAGGTAATATGGCATGGCCGTAAGAGTAGTGGTAGGTACTCAATGGGGAGATGAAGGCAAGGGTAAATACATTGACATGCTTGCAAAAAACTCTGATCTTGTAGTACGGTTTTCAGGCGGAAACAACGCCGGGCATACAATTGTAGCCGATGGTGTGAAATATGCATTACATCTTGTTCCTTCCGGTATTCTTCATAAAGGAAGAGTTTGTATAATCGGCAATGGAGTTGTCGTAGATCCGGCTGTATTGATCAAAGAGATGAATGATCTCAATGGAAGGGGCATTAGTACCGATAACCTGCTTGTCAGTGACAGGGCGCACGTTATTATGCCTTATCATAAAGAGCTGGACGAACTTCAGGAGAAGTTCAGAGGAAACAACAGTCTGGGCACGACAAAGCGCGGGATAGGACCTGCTTATGCCGACAAAACCGATAGATGCGGAATCAGGATGTGCGATTTCATTGATAGTGAGGAATTTGCACTTAAAGTTAAGGAGAATCTACGGCTAAAGAATCAGTTAATTGAAAAAGTATATGGCGGAAAAGCCTTTGATGCAGATCAAATAATAGAGGAATACACTGAATATGCGCGGATACTCAGAAACCATATTACTGACGTCAATGCATTTATTGCAGATGCTGTTGACGCAGGGAAGGAAATTCTTTTTGAAGGGGCTCAGGCGACATTTCTGGATCTGGATTTTGGGACATATCCTTATGTGACTTCATCAAACCCGGTTGCAGGAGGAGTTTGCACCGGTGCAGGTATAGGTCCGGTCTGTATTGACGAAGTATTCGGAGTATTAAAAGCATATACATCAAGAGTAGGTTCGGGACCTTTCCCGACAGAGCAGAATAACGCTATAGGTGATACTATCAGGGAATTGGGTTGGGAATATGGGACCACGACGGGAAGGCCGAGACGCTGCGGATGGCTGGATACCGTTATGATACGCTATGCTGCAAGAGTGAACGGATTGACGGGACTTGCCATCAACCATCTGGATACCATAGGCAAATTGGATAAGATCAAACTTTGTACATCTTATATAAAGGATGGCGCCATCATAAGGCACTTCCCCGCCAGCTTGAAGGAGCTGGCAAAATGTGTTCCCGTATATGAGGAGTTTGACAGCTGGAAAGAAGATATATCCGGGGTCAGGAGCTTTGAAGAGTTACCCGCCAATGCAAAGAAATATCTTCTCAGGATAGAAGAATTTGTGGGTGTGAAAATCAAGCTTATAGGTGTGGGCAAGGATCGTGAGCAGACAATAACAGTTTAAACTGATAAAAAATGATGAGCCGGTTGATACCGGCCCATTATTTTTTATATAGAGGCATCCGGCCGAAGCCGAATCTGCCTGAAATTGAGTGGGGCTCAATGCTCCCGAGATTTTGTCACTGTTTATCTTTCTCCGCTGTCATAGCTTAATTGCCATCCGATTCCATACTTGTCTGTCAAGTAGCCGTAGCATTTACTCCAGAAGGTTTCCTGGAGATCCATGGCAACAGTTCCTCCAGCCTTGAGCTTGCCGAACAGGGATTTTATTTCGTTCATGTCCCGGCTGGTTACAACAAGGCTGATATTATTACCTGCAACAAAGGGCATGCCCGGAGGTACGTCGGAAAACATTACTATAGTGCCGCTTATATTAAGTTCGGCGTGCATTACCAATTTTTTGGTCTTCCCGTCGAGAGGAAAATCAGGGTTTGGTGGAGTATCGCCAAACAGCATTATTTTAGGTTTTTCCCGGTTAAAAACATTAGTATAAAAGTCTACAGCTTCACGGCAATTACCGTTAAAATTCACATATACCGCTAAAGACATCTTCTTCACTCCCTTAGTTTTATTTAACAGCCATAATATACCACACTGTATATTTCGTCAAACAGCAATTTCTTATGCAATTTTTATGTAATATCAGGCAAGCCCCTTTACTTGCGAACACGCGTTTGCTATTATGGAGGTAAGCATATAATAAACAGAAAACTCAGGGAGTATGCAATGATTGATTCGGAATGCCTCCAAAGCTTCAGTCCGGTTGTAAGGGACTGGTTCCTGGAAAATCTGGGCGAGCCAAGTGAGCCGCAAAGGAAAAGCTGGCCGGAAATTGCCGCCGGAAACAATATCCTTGTTTGCGCACCTACAGGTTCGGGTAAAATTTTGCAGCTTTTCTAAAATGCCTTGATCTGATTTATAAGGATAAACAGCCTGATGTGCGCAGCACCGGCGTCAGGATCGTCTACATATCTCCATTGAAGGCGCTTAATAATGATATATACAGGAACCTTGAACTGCCGCTGAAAGGTATTTCAGAGAAAGCTGAGAGTATGGGGATCCATCTGCCTGAAATAAATATCGCAGTCAGAACAGGCGATACACCGCAGAAGGAAAGGAACAGGATGCTTAAGTATCCGCCGGATATTCTCATCACTACTCCGGAGTCATTGTTTATCATGTTGACCGCAGGCAGATACAGAAAATTATTTTCTACAGTAGAATACATAATAGTTGATGAAATACATTCTATTTGCACCAATAAGCGGGGGGTGCATCTTTCAGTCTCAATGGAAAGAATAGAATGGCTGACAGGGCATCAGGTGAAGCGTATAGGTCTGTCGGCAACAGTCAATCCCCTTGAGGAAGCCGCCGGTTTTCTGGCCGGATGCACTGCAAACAGGGGGATGAATGACAGAACGACAGCAAAATCAAGGCCAATCTCAATAGTCAATTGTGACAGAAGAAGAAAGCTGGAACTGACTGTGAACCTTCCTGTAAAAGACCTCAAGGTCTTACCGGACAACACGGTTTGGCCTGCAATCTATGCCCAGTTGCTAGCTTTGATCGGCACGGCAAAGTCAACATTGATATTTGTAAATAACCGCAAAACGGCGGAAATGGTTGCATCCGGCTTGAATAAGCTTGCAGGGGAACCCTTTGTCAGGACCCATCATGGCAGTGTCTCTACGGAAATACGCCACGAAGTTGAAAAACAATTGAAAGAAGGCGAAATAACCTGTCTTGTTGCAACTTCTTCACTGGAACTGGGCATCGACATCGGAAGCATAGAGCTTGTTATCCAGGTAAGCACGCCAACATCCGTATCCCAGGTTTTGCAGCGGATAGGAAGGTCGGGACATAAACTGGATGCCGTCAGTAAAGGGTGCATAATTCCCAAAACCAGGGGCGATCTGCTTAATGCCGCGTTTATAGCCGGTCAGGCCCGAAAATATAATATTGAATGTATTTCTATTCCTCAGAATTGTCTTGATGTTCTGGCCCAGCACATCACCTCCATAGCAAGTGAAGGTGAATATGACGTTAAGGATGTATATTCTATGGTTTGCGGCGCATATCCCTATCGTAGTCTCCCTTATGCGCAATTTATGCAGGTATTGGAGATGCTGTCGGATCCGTCGCCGTCAGATGCACCGGGAACTGTAAAGCCGCGTGCCGTATATGATAAAGGGACCGGAAAGATCAGGGGAACGGATCTCGGCCGGCGTATGTGCCTTATGAATGGCGGAACCATTCCCGACAAAGGGAATTATAACGTATACCTTAAGGATACCAATATCAAGCTGGGTGAGCTGCAGGAGGAATTTGTATTTGAAAGCAGGCTGGGGGAAAGGTTTTTTCTCGGCAGCTCGGTTTGGAGACTGGTCAATATAGAGCATGACAGGGTCATAGTGACGCCTTCTACCGATTCGGGAGCGAAAATACCCTTCTGGATAGGTGATCAGACATTGAGAAATTATGAGACCGGCGTCAGGCTTGGAGAATTTCTGGAACAGCTGGAAATCAGGCATCGGCAGGGGGATTTTGAGGATTGGATAAGGAAGGAATGCGGACTTGATAAAACTGCTGCAGAGAACCTCAAACAATATATAGCTGATCAGCTCATGGAAACAGGGCATCTGCCCGGCAGCAAGCTGATAATATGCGAATATTTCAGCGATGAAACCGGAGACAGAAGGATCATAATCCACTCCCCATTTGGAGCCAGAGTGCATGCAGCCTTAAGCGTTATCCTGCATGCCAGGCTGACCAGGCTGGTAAATTGCCGGATAGAATATATTCACAACGATGATGGGATTCTGTTTCATATTGTGGGGTATGTCGGCAAATTATCAAACCTCTTTTCACTGCTGACCCGTGAGAATCTTGAGGATGATATATTTGAGCAGCTGCCTTCGGCGCCTCTGTTCAACATCAATCTCAGGTACAATCTGACCAGGTCTTTGCTTGTCGACTCGAAAGGCTTCAGAAAAAGGACGCCTTTATGGATACAAAGGCTAAGAGCTGCCGAGATCGCGCAGTCTGTGTTGACGAAGCCCGACCATCCATCTGTTGTGGAAACTTACCGTGAGTGCATGAATGATATTTTTGATATAAAAAGCCTGTACAAGCTTATCGATAGCATAATTACCGGCGAAGTCAGGGTTCTGGATGTTTACACGGAAAAGCCTTCTCCCTTTTCCTCCGAGCTGCTGTTCAACTTCTGGCAGATATACCAGTATGCCTATGAACTGCCCGTGGCTGAGAGAAGGAATCAACTGCTGGTTAACGACAGGGATTTTATTCAGCTTGTTTCCGGGGCAGAGGGTGAATACGAATTGATTGATCCAAGGGCGGTAAGCGCTGTAATCAGTGAGATACACGGCTTTAAATTCAATGGCAGGATCAAGAATCCGGATGAGCTGTATTATTTTATTCATTCCTTTGGCGAGCTTAAAGCTGAGCCGTATTCCAGCAGACAGTTCGCGGAACTGAGCGAGGAATCCTGCCTGGATATGCTTGCGCGGCTTGAGGGACAGGGAAGGATCCTGCGGTTGGCAATAAATAATACCGGATATGTTTATTGGATAGCTGCTGAGGAATTTCCTCCTTATTGCCTGTTGCTGGGAATTGACATAACCTCGGCAAAAGTACTTGTAGGGCTGTCCGGTAATGAGACTGAAGTAGCGGCTTCTGACTGGCTCAACAGCTATATACTTGAGCTTGAGCCTGATAATGTGGATTCTGCGGTCAGAATCATCGGGCGGTATGTAATGAGCCTGGGGCCCTTCAGCATTCCGGATTTGCTGGAAAGGTATGCAATGAAACAGGATTTGGTTGAGTCGGCAATAGAAAAGCTCATATTGCACGGAGAAGTGATAAAGCTGAAGAATGCCGCTGCCGCCGGTGACGCCATATATTGCAACCGCAAGGTTTTTGACCGGATAAAAAAGAAAACAGTCATAATGGCACGAAGCGATATGAGGCCAAAAGAGCCGGAAATATACTGCTCTTACCTGCTTGAGCATCATGGGATCGGGATTGACGTGCTCCCTCCTGAAGAAAAGCTGGAGAATGCAATTGCCATGCTTCAGGGACACTTTATGCCGGTGGGTTGGTGGGAGGATTTCATATTTCCATCAAGAGTGAAGAAGTATGATGCCAAAATGCTGGATTATTTGTGCTCAACAGGTGTGGTCAGCTGGGCGGGCAGGACGAACAAAAGCACAAGGGAGGCGGCTTTTTATCTGTTGAACGGGTCGGAGGACAATATTGAAAAGGAAGAGCGTATAAATCTGCAGGAATTTACCATGGATGAGGTTGAGGAAGATGTCTGCAGAATTCTCCGGGATAAGGGAGCCTGTTTTTTAAAAGACCTGAGCAGGTTTACAGGAATAGCGGCAGGCGAGCTCCTGAATAAGCTTGAAAGGCTGGTTTGGTTCGGAGTGATAACAAATGATGCTTTTTCTGTAGCCCGGTATTTCATTGACATGGAGAAGAAAAATTCACCCTGGGTCAAATATAATACATATCCCAATATGGGAAGATGGTATCTTGCAGGCGACGTTTCCCTGCCGCATAATGAAAAAGGACTGAAAATCCATATAAACCGGTTGCTGGACAGATATGGGGTTATTTCAAAAGATATAGCCGACTGCGAAAAGGATATATTTAAGTGGGGCGACATCTATAAGCATCTGAAAAATTCGGAATTCAGCAGCGGGATAAAACGGGGCTTCTATATTTCGGGACTGTCAGGGATACAATTTGCAAGGGATAAGGATTTGGAGCTTATCCGCATGCAGGATTCACCGGATAAAGATGAGCAGTTTGTTACACTATGTTCATGCGATCCGGCAAATCCTTACAAAGATTTATTGGGCAGGGTTTCAAACATAAAGACGCCCAAAAGCCAGGGGACCGCGGTAGTTTTTGCCAATGGACTGCCTGTATTGGTCTTTAGGGATTACGGAAATAGTATTGTACCTTTGACTATAGATAGGGATATAACGGTAAAAGCAGCTAAAAGCTTTGTGGAAGCCTTTTCTTCAAGATCACTCTGGACAGGAAAAAAAAGCATATTTGTGGAGTATTGGGGAGAAAAAACGACTGAAGAGGTTTTTAGGATTGAGGATTCGCCGGTATATGAGGAGCTTCTGAATATGGGATTTGACAGGGGATACAGCGGCATTACCTTATGGAGGCATGTTTAGAAGAACAATGAGCGTTGTGTTACTGCGTCAGCAGAAAAATCTCGCTTTACGGTTGACAAAACTATAACGTATGCTGTATCATATATACCTGTGCGGCAGAAAAACCACAATATATCAGGGCCATTAGCTCAGTCGGCTAGAGCATTTGACTTTTAATCAAAGGGTCCCGCGTTCGAGTCGCGGATGGCTCACCAAAACAAAAGGGGACATTCATCTGCATTAGGAGCATTGGTAGAAGAGGTGTGTCCCCTTTCATATGACTCAAGGCTTCCGGGGCTTACTCTCTGGAAGTTTTTGTTATTTATAGGCTTGATGCTGTAGTTATGTTGCAGAACGATTTTTTTACATAAAATAGCACTTGTTTTTCAGTACAGTTAATGTCTATGGACATAAAGAAGAAAATGTTGGTGATAGTTAAAGTTTTACTCGCTATTTTTGGGGGTCTTGTATATTGAATGTATTTGTATTTTATTCAATAAAATAACGAAAAATTGATATGTTTCCTTGTACAGTGCAAGAAGAAAGCCGTTCGATCAGTGAAAATACCAAGTGGGGCCTAAAAAAGCGGATGCGGGACGGCAAGGCGATCGTTAATTGTAATCGCTTCATGGGTTACGATAAGGACGAAAATAAAAACTTGGTAATATACAAAAGAGAGGCAGAAATCGTCCAGCGGATATTCAAGGAATATGTTGACGGCAAGGGCGTTGCGAAAATCTGCAAGGACCTTGAGAAAGACGGGATTAAAACCGTAACAGGTGATGGGACCGTAGTGGCATGGGGAGAGAATTTTCAAGGTCAGACAAGGGTTCCGATCGGTCTTGCAAATGTAAAAGCCATAACTGCAAATGGTGGTCATGCGGCAGCGCTTAAAGAGGATGGCACTGTATCAGCGTGGGGGGATAATTGTCACGGACAAGCAACAGTACCAGCTGGACTTAAGAATATTTAATCTATAGCTGCAGGCGGTTTGCATATGGTAGCGCTTAGGGAGGACGGAACTGTAGTCTCTTGGGGATTTAATGAGTCCGGGCAAACAAGAGTTCCATTCGGGCTTACAAATGTAAGAGCAGTTGCTGCAGGTCATGCTTTCTCTGTAGCGTTAAAAGAGGACGGAACAATAGTAGCGTGGGGAGATAATATCCACGGACAAACAACAGTACCAGTTGGGCTTACAAATGTAAAAACCATAGCTGCCGGCGGTAACTGCGCTATAGCTCTAAAAGAGGACGGGACAGTTGTCGCATGGGGTAGTAATAACTATGGTCAGACAACAATACCAACCGGACTTTCAAATGTAATAGCTGTAGTTGCAGGAGGTATTCATACTGTAGCGTTGAAAGAGTCAACCCAGAAATATCGATAATGTTTCGATTATAACAAGGACAACCTTTAGATGTATATTATGCCATAATTTGTTTATAGCTTTTTGGAGGGACGTCTATGATAAAAATTAAAACAATCAGTGCTTGCATCTTAATTATTTCAACATTGTTGATTTACAGCGGCTGTGGTTCTTCTTTCAGTGCATCTCAAAATTCGGTGTCCAATACTTCAAACGACACACATACTGATGAGTTGGTGATGGTCAAGCAAAGTACCGCGATAGCAGCAGGAGGGGACTATAGTGTTGTACTAAAAAAGGAAGGAACCGTGGTAGCTGTCGGTAATAATAAAAATGGTCAATGTAATGTATCGGGATGGAAGGACATCGTCGCGATTGCAGCAGGAAACAGTCACACGGTTGGCTTGAAAAAGGATGGAACCGTAGTTGCAGTCGGTCTGAATGATCATGGGCAATGTAATGTTTCAGAATGGAAGGATATTACTGCGATATCGGCAGGGGAATATCATACTGTAGGTTTAAAAAAGGATGGAACCGTGGTTGCGACAGGAATGAGAGAAATGGGCAGGTGCGATGTTGCGTCATGGAAAGATATCATTGCGGTTTCAGCAGGAGACAGCCATACGGTAGGATTGACACGGGACGGTACAGTTGTCGCGGCAGGCAGTAATTTATATGGTGAAAGTGATGTATCATCATGGAAGGATATTATTGCCGTGTCGGCTGGCTCATTTTGCACAGCAGGTTTGGCTGCTGATGGCAGTGCCAGGCTAGTCGGTGAAGATCCTGATCAAAAAAGTGACGTTTCAGGATGGACAGATCTCGCAGCGATATCTGCAGGTTATCCAATTGTTGGATTGAATAAGTATGGCACAGCAGTTGTTTACGGCTCTTATTCACAATATTATCCAAATACAAAAATTACTGTGACTAAGCCATACGATGTTTCCGAATGGATATATATGGTTGAGGTTGATGCTGGGAATACACATATAATCGGATTGACTGAATATGGCATGGTAATGGCAATAGGGAATAATAGTGACGGTCAATGTGATGTATCTGAATTGAATGATTTGGATACTGGAACAGTCAGTACATCATCAGATACAAGTAAAACTTCCGATGAAACCAACACGCAAGGAAAAGAATATTTTGCATTGAATGAAGAGGTATCCGTTAATGAAACAATTCTGATAATTTCCAAGGTCGAAAAGGTTTCTGGCCCGGAATATACTACATTGGACGATGATCAGGAATTTGTCATCATTACTGTAACAATAAAAAATAAAGGGAATAACGAATTCCGGTATACTTCATCTGATTTCGCATTGCAAAATAGTCAGGGAGAGGCCAGAGGATTTGCGACAACAAAGGCTAATGAAGATAGCCGCTTGCGTTCCGGGAATTTGGCATCAGGGGATGCTGTGACCGGAACAATAACATTCAAAGCACCGAAGGATGATCCTGTTTTGGTTTTAAGATATTGTGATAATACATTAGGTGAAAATGCTGTTTATATTAACGTAAATTAACGGTTCAGGATACGCACGCGAGTAAGACATCGAGAGGGTTCGCGCAGCAGGATTTGACAGACATCTTGTCAACCTGTCGAGTTACGGGTCTTGGAGCGGATACTTGCCGATAGGATAAGTATATAAAAACTGTAACTTTTAGCGATTTTATGCCTGCGCACCGCTGACCTCTTGTGGTTAGGGAACATATCGCAAAAAACTACTCACTCGAAGTAGGTGCTTCTTACTCAACTGCAAAAACAGCAGATGACTAATCCCGACCCATGTGGAGATGGTAGGATTGATAACAAGGGTTTAGAAGTAGTAGGTCTGGAAAGCCAGTATATAAGCCGTTTGTGTGTTTTTGGGGTCGAAAATCGGAACGTCATGTAAATCATTTGACTACTTACTCATGTCACTTAGTTTTGATTTTCATAAAAAGGCTACTTGTAGTGCTTATTTATTCAGGGATGATACTGATGTGAAGTATTCATTTGATGCCTTTAATGATGTCGTCTTTAGGTTAGCTAAGAAAGAAGATTTTAATAACATTTCGAGAATGAGTGGTGACTTCTTTTATGATTTGGAGAGAAGTATTTGGAAAGAAGGAGTTATTGTTTTCTACTTGAATGATGAACTGATAGGTGCTGGCAGCTGCCAGCGGATACGGGATAATATGAATTACTATGATATTGGAATGGTAGTTGCAGAGAAATATAGAAATAGAGGAATTGGAACATTCATCATAATTAAACTTAAGGAATATTGTTATAATAACAATCGAATTCCAGTCTGTGGTTGTTGGTACTTTAATTATGCATCAAAGAAAACTCTTGAAAAAGCTGGGTTTATAACTAAGCATAGAATAATACGATTTGACTTTTAAAGACCTGATTTTAAAAGACACAACCACACCTAAGTGTAGAGATGATTTTCAAGAACTCAAAGTTAATGCGTAATGAGCCTTACTGATGTTTCCCGGATATATTTTACTTACTCTACAAACATCTATCGCCAGCTTTTCAGGCTGCCGGATGTATCTATCTGAGTATATCTGATGATTTTAAGTTTACGATTTTAAGGTAATTTTGTTGAATTATGTACCGCGTTTTGCTAAAATTGATAAAGGATGTATTTTGCAGGGAGGCATTATGGGAATTCCTACTCGGATTAGTGAGATAGCCGTACAGGTTCATAGTATTGATTATGTATTGAAATGCTATATTATCAGTATGTCGGGTAATAAAATCAACATTTCTCCCAGGGAAAAGAAAGTCGATATGTTTCAGGTAAATGACCCTGTTGTACTTATGTATATGGACGAAGGGCTTCTTAAGCTTTTAAGCGGAGATATAACTATGGTCGATATTTCCGGCAATATCGTCCAGATACTTATAACAGATATTGATGTAGAGGAAGAGAGAAGGATTTTTGAGAGATATCCTGTTTCTCTGGCTGTCAGTGCAAGACGTAAATTTTCCAGCAAAAGGCTGCATCTTATTGCAAAGAATATCAATGAGTACGGTATGAGCGCCGTCTCACGCGTAGAGCTTGACAAAGACGAATCTGTTGATATGGATCTGATTACCGGTAAATATATGTTTTATTTTGTCGGTAAGGTAATATGGAAAGAAAAGCAGGGAGACAGGTTTTTATATAGCTTTCAGTTAACAAACTTTGATGTGGCGACAAAATCTTTCATGGAAGTTTATCTCGGTAAGTTAAAAGAAGAATACATGATTCAATATATAAAAGCAAAATAGGGACGCATAGGTATAGGTATAGCGGATTTCCGTTTTTACAGATCCCTGTAGAAAACCAGATTGTGTTCCATTTCCGGGTCAAGCCGGATATTATTCTTAACATATTTGCCATATCGGTTTTCCAGGTCTCTTGCGGTCTTTGCCCGCTGGTTCCTGAACTGGGCGGCCATATCATTGTACATAGGCTGTTTCTCAAGCTGCTCCCTTATACCTCTGGAAAAGGGACAGTGTTTATACAGCATGCTTCTTGCAACCTTGTTCAGGCGAGCATTGCCTTTGGATTCATTATTGACCCAGATCTCGTAATCCGAAGTAAAAATGTCTCTCATTCTTCCATGGTATTTTATCGACTGTGCTTTGATTTTATCCTTCGCTTCATCTGAAAGCTCTTTATTTTTTTTGTAGAATTGGATGTAATCGGTATATTCGGAGGTCAGTGAGCTTTGGGTGACATCATTCCATGCGCTGCCCATCATCGTTCGGCAAAGCTCCCAGCGAAAATTTCCCACTAATCTCAGCAATATGGTATCAAGATCCTCCTCAGTAAAGGAAGGTAGTATAAAACGCCCCGGGGTATTCCTGTTCTTGCCTGTTATTTCCTGCCACATTACTGCACGTGAGCCATAAACCGGCATTAATAATATTTCCGGTGTGATGGATTTCATTATAATCTCTTTTTCAATAGCCTTGTTTGTATCCAGATGGTGTATTTCCCTATAGAAAGCTGAAAAATCAACTTCCAGGATTTTTTCCATACTTTCTTTGATCTTTTCCGGAGTTATCCGGGTTTTGGCTAGATCCCTGATGATCATTTCCTTGTGCAGCACGGGAAAATATACGCTTATTTGGCCATGGCACAGCTTGTGATTGGTTTTTAGCATATTTTGGGCTTCATATGAAAGCCGGGCGTCCTTATCGGAGTTATATGCGTTTTTATCCTTGTCGGTGGCCTGGCCTCTCTTTTTCATATCCCTGAAGACGTCAAAATAATCCTGACCGAATTCATTTATGGAAGGATCTTTTTCCATGGCATATATCTTTGATAACCATTCACGCATATTGTAAATAGGATCCTGGGATGTAGAACCTGTCATACCGGCAATCTTATAAAGTGACAAAGTCTGCTCGGGAGTCAGCACCTTTTCGTCCATGAATCCGTAATTCAGAAACATGCTGATCAGCCTTGTATCATCGGCTTTTATACATGCTTTTTTAAATACTGCCTCATAAATCTCGAAAAATACTGATGCCGCGCCGCTTCTGATATTTCGCGCATCCTCGTCCGTTGAAAGCCTGTCTCTCATATTTCTAAAGGCTAACAGATTCATCATAAAAAAATCCGTTTTTTCTCTTGGGAGTTCTGAATATTCCAGTATTCTGCCGGCGCAATCCGTTAATTCATCAGGCAGGCTTGAAAAGTCGGCTTCAGCCTTGACAGAAGATGGGCTGGCTGCACCATTCCCTCCGGTAGTATGAATTGCCGTCTGGACATTTTTTAATGAATGCTCGGTATATTCCAGATCTGTTTCACACTTATGACAATATTTCTGGCCATAGAGCGAAACTATCTCTTTAATCACCGAGGTTATATACTCCAGAGCCTGCAATGCAGGAGCATTATCAAGGCCGGAAAGCGTCATCTCACCTGCAGCTTTAAGAAATACCGAGTATATGCATTCGGAGTTATCGGAATAAAGTCTTTTATAGTAATGCTCAACGGCGCTGAAGGTTTCCTTCAAACTGGTTATAATGCCTTCAAGGCATTCCGATTCTTCTCTGCAGTGATAGGAGGTAATGAAAATGTCAGCTGCAAAAAAGCTTTTCTGAAGCTCTGCAGGCATATTGCACAGGTGCTGGAAGTATTCTGTTTTCAATTGGATGATGGGGAGCATGCTTCTATTTTCATCCGCTTGATGCCGATCGTGATCTTCCTCAATAAATTGCCGGTTGAATACGGGTGATGACTGTAACCCTTTCTCACGCAGCTGCTGCAGCCTGTCCATGCCATTCTTGAAAAAATCAAGGGCGGGAATGTAATCAAACAAATAAAATTCCTTCAGAGCCCAGAACCAGGTAACAAGATTTTCTGTGAGTAATTTTAGTGATGCGGCTGTTTTTAAGACTTCCTTCAATGTTTTGGATGAACTGTCGATCATAGTGTTTAAAGAGTTCACCAGGTATGTCCCATAGTCCTTCCGGGAATTTATGAAAGCCCATGCCTGACCGGCTGTCTGAGCAGGGTAGAGATAAATGCTGCAATCTCTGGCAGCAAGGAAGCTGAAACTGTGTTTACTGTTCAGAATTATATCATTAGCTCCGATGAATATATTTTTATTGATTCCGAATATTTTATAGCTTTTGCTCAAAACGTCCTTATCTTTTTTATTGCTGCTATCCTGCGATGAGATGTACACATCTACTTCACCTTGAAGCAGGATATTTAAAGTTTGTGTTTCATGGCCTTCCAAAAAAACAATCTCGCCTTTTTTTACATTATAACTTCCGGCTTCATCAAATTTAGTAATCATTTAAGTACCTGCCTGTTAATTTTTGTATTGCTGTGAATATTATATCGAATACTGCAGGATTTGTAAATTTTTAGTACTTACATTTTTACTATGAATTTGCTGAAACTGCAATATCACTCAATGAAACCTCTTTGTTCCGTTCTTCCGCCCATCTTATGGACCAATCGTTTTCAAACAGCAGAACTATCCGGCCTTCCTTGTCTTCAGTAATCATTGTCGAGCTTGTGAGATTCATTGCTTTTGGATCTCCGGAGCCTTCCCCCAGCCATCTTGCATATTTGAAGGGCATATGCTGAATTCTCGGATCAACTCCGTATTCATGTTTGAGCCTGTGTTCAAGCACTTCAAATTGAAGCGCTCCGACAGCCCCTATTATCAAAGTCTCCATACCTATGTCCACCTGCTTGAAAACCTGTATGGCGCCTTCTTCGGATAACTGGCTGACGCCCTTGACAAATTGCTTTCTCTTCATTGAGTCGGCCGGTGCCACCCTTGCGAAATGCTCGGCAGGGAAGACGGGTATACCTTCAAAGTTAAGCCTTGCATTTCCTTCACACAGCGTATCCCCGATTTTGAATATTCCCGGATCAAACACTCCGATAATGTCTCCCGGAAAAGCCTCTTCCACTATTGCCCTTTCCTGGGCCATAAACTGCTGGGGCTGGGAAAGCTTGACTTCCTTGCCGGCCTGCATATGGTATACCGACATACCGCGCGTGAACTGCCCGGAGCAGATACGCATGAAAGCTATTCTATCTCTGTGTGTTGGATTCATATTGGCCTGTATTTTAAAAACAAAGCTTGTAAACCGGGCGTCCCAGGGATCCACCTCTCCGGCTGTCGACTTTCTTATGCCCGGGGCCGGCGCCAGCTTCAAAAAATCTTCCAGAAATTCCTGGACGCCGAAATTGGTCATGGCGCTTCCGAAAAACAATGGGGTAAGCTCGCCATTCCGGACCTTTTCCCTGTCAAATTCGTCACCAGCCATGTCCAGAAGCTCGATATCGCTGCAAAGCTTCTTGTGATAATGGTCGCCAAGCAGCTCTGCAAAGGCGCTGTCATCAACTCTTCCCTTAATTGAGGTAACAGCCGTCTGCCCGTGGTTTCCTCCCTCAAAAAGCTCTATCTGCTGCAGAGTTCTATTGTAAACGCCTTTAAAATCTCCATCTGTGCCGATAGGCCAGTTCATTGGGAATGAACGTATACCCAGGACATTTTCCAGTTCTTCCATCAGTTCAAAAGGGTCTTTGCTGGCGCGGTCCATTTTATTTACAAAAGTGAAAATAGGTATACCACGCATTTTACAAACGTGAAACAGCTTTATGGTCTGGGCCTCGACACCTTTTGCCCCGTCAATAAGCATTACCGCACTGTCGGCTGCAACCAGCGTCCGGTAGGTATCCTCGCTGAAATCCTGATGGCCGGGCGTATCCAATATATTGATACAATATTTTTCATAATTGAACTGCATCACACTGGAGGTTACAGAAATGCCTCTCTGCTTCTCGATTTCCATCCAGTCGGAAACAGCATAATTGCTGGCCTTTCTGGCCTTCACCGTACCTGCCAGCCTGATGGCGCCGCCATAAAGCAGCAGCTTTTCAGTCAAAGTAGTCTTTCCGGCGTCGGGATGTGAAATTATGGCGAAAGTCCTTCTTCTTTCAACTTCATTTTTTATTATTAATTTCTTTTCCAGCATCTTTTAATTATTCCTTTTGTTTTTATGAATTATTTTTGACGACTTATATATTATATTATTCACTCCTGTCCTGTCAATTAATAAAGTCGACAGTTACGCTATTATCAGGGTTTTAGCAGATAATTTGAATTGGCGTACCATATTGGATTTACATTAATATCCAAGAGTCCCTTTTTGCTGAGGAATGTAGTATAATATAGTTGTGATCCATTACAAACAACGTGGGGGGCTTTATTTTGGCAACAGATAAGAAGAAGCAAATAACCGTTTTTTTTAATTTCGGGGTTCAGATAGGCGTTGATGCAGGTACGACCCTGTTGGAATTAAGCAGGGAATATTCAAGCTTTTATAAATCTGCAATAATTGCTGCACGTATGAATAATACCATAAAGGAATTGAATTATAAATTGGATGAAGACTGCAAAGTAGACTTTGTTGACCTCACAGATGAGGATGGCTGCAGGATTTATCGCAGGAGCCTGCATTTTATCCTGGTCAAGGCTGTAAATGATCTTTATCCCGACAGAAAGGTGGTTATAAACCACTCCATCAGCAAGGGCATTTATTGTGAAGTAACCGGCGGTTCGGAATTGAGACAGGACGAGGTGGCTGCAATAGAACAACGAATGAGGGAGCTTGTCGGCAGGTGCATTCCTTTCAGGAAAAGAGT
>VEPD01000516.1 GCA_012027035.1 Ruminiclostridium sp.
CACAGTAACCTAAGAACGGGATAATGTTTTTGATTCCGAATTCAGCTTCGGACAGTGGCAGACGTCAATTAATAAAAGTATGCTGATCAGTATGAAATCCCTTTTGCTGAAGCTTCTGATGCTGAATAAAAAAACCCTGGAAGGATTACTGCGCTTGATTTTTGTTAAGCTGCCTCTTCTGATTTTAAATGGAATTAAGAATATAGCCAAAAAAAAGGAAAGGTCACCTCTGGAAAAAGATATCTCGCATAGGACCAATAATAGCAATTATTACAGCAGATTAAGCAGCAGAGCTTATAACAATCCGGATCTGATGCCTCTGGTTATGAAATCGCGGAAGCAATATGCGTACAAGCCTTCTGTCATATCATCCATGGCGTCGGAGGTAAAAAAGGTGGTTTTTAATGTGTTATATGTGTTCTTCTTCCCTTTCAGGATTTTTCTGAGACACAAACTGGCTCTCGTCTTTATTTTATCGGCAGTTTATGTTTTTCTCAACTTCACAAACCAGGGCAGCATTTTATTCAAGGAATATACCGGAAAGGAATTTCTTCAATATCAAACTGAAGCGGCAAACAATATAAAAGAATTCGCCATCTCCGCCTGGAACAATTTTAAAGATTTTTCGAGACTGGATGATATCTTGGGAAATAATAGCAAAATAATAGCAAAAACCAATGACCCGAATCCTTCCGCCGCTGAGCTTTATTCCGTCACAGCTGCAAAGGGCCTGAATATAAGAGAAGCCCCGGATCCGGGCTCAGAAAAGGTTTCCGGCGGATCACTCGCCTTTGGAAGTATTGTCACGTTTCTTGATAAAGTCATATCTGACTCAGCAGGAAGGACCTGGTATTACATAAAAGCTGAAGACGGCAGATCAGGCTGGGTATCGGCAAAATATCTTACAGTAAAAAGGGAGGGTTAGCCATGGTAAACCCTATAATGGATAGAAGGCTAATCCTTCTTAAGGAACTGCTTTTGGAAATGAAGGATTCCGATAGTCAAATGGAATGCTTAATAATTGAAATAGAGAAGTTATCGGGGGTTTATTACCAATATGCATACTCTGAATGCCGGGAGGAAATCCAGGCAGAAATTGATAAATATACGAATAACAACAGCAGGATAAATAATATCAATCATGAGATAACTTCAAAAATCAACTTTTGGTTTGATTTTGTCAAAAACACAAATGAAGTGTCAAAACTGACATTTCCTTTTATGTTTTTTTTAAAGAAACGAAAATTGAGGAAACTGCTTAAAAAGTCAAATGACGAGATTTCGTCAATCACCATAGACAACAGGTTTATCAAGGAGAAGCTGACTCTTCTTGAACATCAGCTTGAAATCAAAGCCATTCAGAAAATCAAAGAAGACAAAGCCTATCTGGATTATGACAGATTACTTAAAAAAAAGGATTTGCTTGCATCAGAGCTGGTATACCTTTTGCCTACAATATCCGGCCTTTGTCCTGCCGTTATTGATAGCCCGGGAATAAATGAATTATTTAAGAGATTATCAAAACTTGAGGTTGCCTAGTGTAATGTCTGCTTGATAAATATCCGAACCATTTATTTCATGTTTAATAAAACTGCAATAATGTAAAAATAGGTTCATCCCGACAATGTGGAGGCAATTTTGAGTGCAGTGGTACATGCTTTTCATAAAAAAACCGAATCGGTATGCCCTTTTTGCGGCTCGCCGCTGTATAAGGTGTACAGGTATAATAATACTACTTGTCTGATGTGCCTCAAATGCCATTTTGGAATTAACTATTCACAATGAAAAAATGGGTATATTCCTAAAGGAAAATATCATATATATCTACAGTCGATTTTTTTGACCTGTGACAGAATGTTTTACGCTTCGGAGGCTACTGATGGTAAAAATATTCATTGTAATGTATATTTTATGCTCCGTATATTCAACAAATCCTGATATTACCGGACCGACATTTTTACAGGACATATCCGAAGTGGAGGCTAATGTCTCCCTATCGGACGCCAAACCGGAAGAAAGCCAGCCAAAACCTGATATTTCTGACGCCAAGGATCATTTTGAAGAATTGAAAAGCCTGGGTCTGTATAAGGATGACAGTAAAGATGTTGAATTGAACAAGAGAAATGCCGTTATCCGTTTTCAAAGTATGTGCAATATGACAATTACAGGTGAATGGGATGAAAAATCTCAGGCAGCGTTAACAAAAATCGTGACTGATAAAAAAGAAATTTCATTCAATGACAGTATCGCTGCCCCTCCTTCTGAGGAAAAGTGGTTTGTATTGAACAAGACTAAAAAGATTTTAACACTTTATTATAAAGACAAGGTAGTAAAAAAGTATCCGGTAGCAATTGGAAAAGCATCTGCAATGACTCCTGGCGGTAATTTCAGTATTGTCAGCAAGATAGTTAACCCCGGCTGGGGTGGAGGAGGATACGCCAAACCTGTAAAGGGAGGCTCGCCATACAATCCTCTTGGTTACCGGTGGATGGGGTTATCATATAAGGATGGCAGCAGTATCGGCATTCATGGCAATAACAGCCCTTACTCTATTGGAAAGGAGATTTCCAGCGGCTGCATAAGGATGATTAACAGCGATATGGAAGAATTATTCATTAATACGCCGATAAAGTCCATAATCTGGATCGGTACCGAAAATGAACTAAAGGATTTGGGCGTGATCCAGCCTGAATTGCTGCAAAATGCTGAAGAAAATTTTTAGACATGCTTTAAAACAAAAGACCTGTACAAAGCAAACTTTGTACGGGTCTTTTGTTTGAGGCATTCTGCTCAAGCAGGATCTGCCTAAAATTGAGTGGGGCTCGATGCGCCCGAGATTTTGTCTGGCTGCGGGAGAAGGATTTGAACCCTCACAGACTGAGCCAGAGTCAGTAGTGCTGCCATTACACTATCCCGCAACGGCTTTAACAGGGGATATTATAGCATTGATTGATATATAATGCAATAGATAATTTAGGGTGAATAAACCCTCCACAATGCTTCACAAATGTGCCTCAAAAATGTAAACTTCACTTATATGATATCCTGCATAATGGAATCTATACCGTAGGGGAACTGGAACCGGAATTGGGCGTGGATTTCTTTTTCAAAGACATTGCCTAAGATTAAATCCAACTGTATAATACATAGAAGGTAGATTTGTTCACCAATACCAAAAAATCGGAACCGGAGCAAATAATGGACGAGTATAAAATCAGAAAAAGAAACATCATATTTATGATACCTGAAGGTACTCTTATATTTACTGCCTTTACTTTCCTTGACCCAAGCTCGGTTGTCGCCGTATTTATAGATTCCACAACAGGCAGTCTCCAGCTCGCAGGGGCGGCCATCGCCGTAAGATGGATTTCCTTTTTATTGCCTCAGTTTTTTATCGGACTGTATGTAAATAATATAAAAAACCTGCCCCGGTTTATTTCAATTATAACCCTTGCACTTCGTCCCCTTCCCCTGCTTATGATTCCAATAATGTTCACAGGATTTGATGCCTTTTCAAAAGTACTTTTGTTGCTGATTTTATTTACAGGTTTTTTTGCTGGAGAGGGTTTGGTAAACATCCCATGGTGGGATTTATTCGGCAGGACGATACCGGGAGATTCCCGGGGCAGAGTTATCGGCTGGCAGCAGTTTTTAGGCGGGATCGGCAGTCTGGCAGGCGGCTTTGTAATAAAATTTGTTCTGGACACTGCAAGTATGAATACACCGTTGAAGTATTCCATAATATTTGGACTTGGCGGGCTGATCGCTTTATTTTCAGCACTTCTGATGCTTTCTCTGAGAGACTTCCCCAGGGAGATGCCAAAGGAGAATTTTAGATTTGCAAGCAGCCTGAAAACCCTGCCTTCTCACTTGAAAGGCAATAAATCATTAGCAATGATCAACATTATCCAGATCATATCCGGTATATCCGCAGCAGTTATTCCAATGTCTATCCTTTTTTCCAAAAATAGCTTCGGATTGAATACCAATCAGGTTTCCACACTTATTTACCTTCAGATAGCGGGCAATCTGGCAGGCGGTCTTATCTGGGGCAACCTGAGCCATCGTCTGGGAAACAAATATGTGGTGATGATATCCCAGATTCTTGGCCTGGCCATTCACATTACCGCTTTGATATGTATAATGGTTATAGGAAGGCTGACCCCTTTCGCAGTCCTGGGATTTATTCTGTTCCTTGCGGGTATATATTCCGGTAGCTGGCTGGGCTTTTCCAACTACATTCTCGATATTTCCAGAGAAGGTTTCCGTTCGGCTTATATGCTTATCAACTGTATATTTCTTTTTCCATCCACCCTTTTCTACTATTTCGCCGGTTTCGTAGCCGGAAAGACAGGCTTTATGCCGCTATACACGGCAGGGGCTGTTGCCGGCCTTGCAGCATTTGTACTTTCCTTCCGGCTCAAATCACCCGTGCAGATTGCTGAAATGAAGGTTGTCAACACTTAGAGTCTTTTAACGCAAATAGGACAACCCCGACAGCAAGTATGAATGAGATAAAATACATTAATTGGAATTTACTGTATTGGAAAATTATATTTTGAAATACAGGAAGCCTGTTCATTATGAAATCACCAATTACAGGACTGACAAGCATACTCAATCCCAAGACCGCTCCAAACCAGCCTTCGTATACAGTCCTGTTGTTTTCGGGCATCAGCTCATAACGATGGTTGAATATGGTCACATTGAAGCCGCTGTATCCAATACCTGAAAAAACGGGTGCAAGGTAGAGCAGAAAGTATGTATCGCTCTTCAAAAATCCGTAAATCAGGAATTCGACTATGGCAATCAGTCCGGTAAGCTTGAATACGAACATAAGACCCTTCCTGCTTTCCAGCCTGCTCCACAGACCGGTGCACACTATTAGGAAGACATAGGAAATCACATTGATTATTGATATGAACTTATAATCAAACTTCAAATACCTGATAAGATAAAGCGGAGTAAAGGATGAGGAAATTGTAAGGCTGGAATAGAACATAAAAATAAAAATCAGAAAGTCCCTATAGCCTTTTCTGGCCAGCGGCTCAAAAAACAATCTGGGCTTGAACCTGCCATCAACAGGCACAATATTCACCTGCTCTTTGATATTGGTAAGAACATATACATCGGCAAGGGACAATACCATGCTGGTCAGGAATACGATAAGAAAGCCGGAATAAGATTTACCGGACCAGTCAAGGACAAAGCCCATTATCATGGTAAATAAAGTAAAGAATATCCTTATCCAGAATATTCTGTTATATACGAAGCCATTCCTGGACTCTTTTGGAAACGAGCCTATCATCCAGACGCTTGCACCTATGGCATACACACCCCACAGCACATTTCCCGCAATAACCATCGTTGTCAGAATTCCAAGCGTAGCAGTACCTTTCCCGAAGATAAGAGGCAGAAAAACAGAAGAACAGACAAGCAGCCTTGAGGCTATAAGCAATGCCAGAAGTAGTTTTTTTCTGCGTTCCATCCTTTCAAATATCAAAAATGAAAAGAGAGCTGCAACAGAAGTCCATGTCAGAGAATTGTTCAATATTCCCACCAGAAAATCCGAGCCGTCAAGAAAGACGATATAGCCTGAAAGAAAAATTCCCGAAGTCAAGACAAGAGCTGCATTTATGAGTGCCCCATCTATAATAAACATGAGTCTGGTCTTTTTATTCTCATCTTTCATTATGCTGCAAAAATGCAGTATCACAGGCAGCGTGTAAATCACCCCTAAAAGTAAGAAGCATGTATAAAAATAAGTATAGCATTATCGGGTGTATGGCTCAACAATTACTTGTAATAACGATATTTACTTTAAATGATTTTATTCTCCTCTGAATACGCGTGCGGTCTCAATCATTGCAAGATACCCTGCCGACGGAACATAATCAGGGATGGAATTCCCGGATCCCAGTGCAAATCCTCCCTTGCCACGCGAGCAATAGTTTGCCGTATCTCTCACGATTTCTTTGATTTCCTGCTCACTCTTCCTGCATAAGTGGTCAGTGTCAACTCCACCGAAATTTCCGATACGATGGCCGTATTTGTCCACCCATAGGGAAAATGGCGCAATCTGATCTTCATTTGAATGCTTGGCATTAATTTTGACTATTCTTATGATATCATCCATCACATCAAAAATATTTCCGCATGAATGCAGTAAAAACGGTTTGTTATATGAGTGAACAAGCTCAACAATCCTTGCATACTCAGGTATGATATATTTTTTGATGTCATCTGCCGGAATCAGAGTATTGCTTTTAAAACCAAGGTCGTCTCCAAACCTGCAAACACAGAAAGTATCTCCGTATCTTTGCAGAAAAGCGCTCCATATTTTATACATTAAATCCCCTATGCGCCTAAACAAATCTTTATACAACCCGGGGTCGTCAATTGAAATATAACAAAGGTCGGTATAGCCCACGATATCCTGGACACACTCAAAGACGCCATTGCCAACCCCGCCTATACCTTTCATCCCTTGTGGCATGACTTCCGCCAACAGTTCAAAATCTTCGGCATACATTTTAAAGTACATGGAAGGGACCTCATCCCATGGATATTTCTCGAAATCTTCCCGGTTTTTAATGACACCGGGTCTGTGCTGTCCCAGGGCGCCGCTGCCTGGCATTGCCGGGCCAATACAGCGTTCCATGGTAACGGTATCGTATCCCATTAATTTATAAAAATTAGTATAGTTCCTGAAAAATTCCCGTTTTTCATCTCTGGTTCCATTATAAATATCCCTAAACTTTTTATTCATAATGTCTTCCATGACCTTTTCAGATATAGCATGCTCATATAAAGGCATTCTTTCAGACTCTATATTCCGGGCTGCCATTAAAATATTACTGTAATCAGGTGTAAACTCCCTCATATTTTGCTCTCCTTCAGATTGTAGCTATATATAATGTAAAAAAGAATTATGGCAACATATATTACATTGTAGTATTTCTATTAAAATCCTAACTGATTATACCATAAAAAAAGCCACCCTGGAAAGAGTGGCTTTTCGTTCCGACTGTTTTTATGCCGCTTCAACTACTTTACTGTGGTGCCAATAGGGATTTCATACCCTTCCGTATTAATTGTAAAGTCCTGGGATTCACCGATAATATAAGCTTTCATATATACAGCCTTATCCATGAGATCTTCCTGCTGGATTGTATCACTGAATTCTATTGATTCACCCGGTTCCAGAACAGTACTTCCCAGTTCCGCGATAAATAATTTATCCGCCGACCATCTGTATAACACATTTCTCTCTGCGTCAAGTATTTCAAAATCGTACTTTTGACCTGAACTGTGGTTTATGGTTACTTTGTTTTTCGTATTATTCGCTATTATCATTTTTAAATTGATGCTGTCAGTTCCCATCCCGACTGAAGGAATGACCTGAACCTCCTCATCAACCTTTAAGCTTTGTAATAAATTCTGCAGCCTGTAAATAACTGTTGCCGCTTCAGCTCTTGTAGCGCCGCTTTTCGGTAAAAACAATCCATTCCCTGTTCCATATACCAGCTTAAGAACCTGAGCTTTAACAAAATCATTCCTGTAAGCCGGATTGATATCCGAATCATCTGCAAAAGGCTCCGGATATATTTCGATCATGGCGTAATTTCCCCCGGTCATATATTCAAGGGAATTTATGATAAAATGAACCATATCGTCTCTGGGCAGCGCTTCTTCCGGTTTGAAACTACCTTTATAATCTATGATATTGGCGACTACCAGGTCATTAAGCGGAGACGCCACCGGATCCTCGTTTTTAACGTCATCATAATAATCACTTATATCGGTCGCCTTAAAGTACATGATTTGAATCCCGAGAGCCTTATGGAGCATCAATGCGAACTCGCTTCTTGTTATCGGCTTGTTCGGCTCAAATTTTCCGCCGTTGCCGGTAAAAATACTATCATCGGCAACCTTGTTTATTGCATCTCTTGCCCAATGACTGGAAATGTCGTCATACTTGTCTTTGGTAATCTCTTTATCCCCGGTAGCTTCTGCAAATACCGGCATACTGGCTGAAACCATCATAAGTGCCAGTATCAATATGAATAATGCCTTCTTCATTTCTATTCCTCCATTTTTCAATTAGTTTTATTATGCCCCTTTTGGCATATTCTCAAATCTGTAATTGCTGTTTACATAAGATTAGACTACCGTAATTCGGGTTTGTTCCTCCTTTTATGTTACAGTCCAATTACAATGTGGTTAAGAGTCGGTTTCATTTGGTGTAATTTTATCCATTTTGTTGTATTATGTAAATAAGGATAATAATATCTGCAATGAACTCATTAAGCGGAGTGTACATATGAAAAAAATACCGGCAATAATACTTTCTGTTTTTATTTTAGCTCTAACCACGTCAAACTCCTTTGGGCAGACAATCGGATTTTTGAAGAACATTAAATATGACCAAAACGGAAGCCAGGACATAGTCTCAATTTACTCAACGTACATCAGGGATTTCAAGTTTTTTCGCCTTGAAAATCCTGAAAGAATAGTCGTGGATATACCCAATAATCTGCTTGCGGTAAAAGGCTCACAAACAATCGATATAGGCAGTTCAATGATCAATAGCATAAGATTCTCCCAGTTCACAGAAAGTATCTCCAGAGTAGTAATAGACGTCAATGGAAAGCCCCAATACAAGGTCGATACAAACAGCGGCTGCCTGACGTTCATTTTCGGTGAACACACTGCGACCGGGTTGAAGACGGAAGATAAATCAACAGGTGTATCCTGAGGAGATGTGGAAAGAGGACAGACTGTCGGAAATGATTTCAAAAATGTTATTTACAGCAGCAATAACGAAACCGCCAGTTTGTTATTACAAGGCGCAAAGCTTGAAGAAGCGCTCCCGGCAGGATCTGACAATGGTGCGGACGCGGCGGCGGCATTTAACCCCTTGTTTTCGGAAGCCACTGATGCGACAGGCAGAACTTTTACTCTTTCATTCCCCACTGTACTGGCGAACTTAGGGAGCGGCAGGATGCAAATAAATGATAAAATATTGGAATCCATTGAAATAACAAATGATTTGGAAAGTCAGAATACGCTTATTACCTTTAATGCCAAATACACACTGATATATGATATAACTTACAACCCGCAAACTGATAATACGGAAATCCATATAATAAAACCCTTTACGCAAACAGACAAGCTGGTAGTGATAGACCCCGGGCATGGCGGGTCAGATACCGGCGCTTTCTATGCAGGCATAAGTGAAAAGGATCTTAATCTTAAAATAGCCATGAAAGTTAACGATATACTGAAAAGCTATGGTATCAATACATATATGACAAGAACCGATGATACCTATATTCCACTCCATGAACGGGCTGGCATTGCAAACAATTTGAATGCCGCACTTTTCCTCAGTGTACATAATAATTCCTACAATACAAGTGAATACGGCACGGAAACCCTCTCCTATCCCACTGCTGCAAGCAGACAATTTGCCGGGATTGTGCAGAAAACCCTGGTAAACGCTTTGGGGACTAAAAACAGAGGTATCATAGACAGACCAAATCTCGTAGTACTCTACGAAACAAAGATGCCGGCTGTAATAGCTGAAATAGCATTTATCACTAATACCGGAGACAGGAAAAAACTGCAGGATGAGCAATTCATGGATAAAGCCGCCGCAGCATTGGCAGATTCTGTTCTGGAAGCGCTTGATACAATCCTGATTCCTCAGGAAAATCAGCCTGCCGGATAAAGAAGCTTTTTCAGTACTACTCTCCATAAAAATCAAGTCCTTAAGTATATTGAACTCTTTGGAATTACCATGCATAAGCTATAATCGGATGATTATGTAA
>VEPD01000150.1 GCA_012027035.1 Ruminiclostridium sp.
AATATGTACCGCGTTATATGAGCTGCTCTGCAGTATAGGAGTTCCGGTACGGATAGACGGTCTTGTTAAGGACTTCACAGCTTCAGGCGAGCTGGATAAGGCAAATGAATACAGACAGGTCTGGAATATCGTTATGGAGGCCTTCAGCCAGGTTGTGGAAATCTCCGGTGATGATGCACTTGGGATAGGCCGGTTTAGTGAAATACTTGCCGCCGGCTTTGAGGAATATTCCATAGGGCTGATACCTCCGGCTCTTGACCAGGTGCTGGCGGGAAGTGTTGAAAGGTCAAAGAGCCATGAAATCAAGGCATTATTCATTCTTGGCGTAAATGAGGGAGTTTTCCCTGCTGCTGTGAATGAAGAGGGGATTCTGACCGATGCCGAAAGGATAAGGCTGGGAAGTCTTGGTATTGAGCTTGCGAAAGATTCCAAGTATAAACTGCTGGAAGAAAGGTTCCTGGTCTATACCTCCCTTACCACGCCTTCCCGATATTTGCGATTGAGTTTTCCGGCGGCGGACAGGGATGGGAAAGCCCTGCGGCCATCAAGACTGGTTTCGGATATAAAAAGGATTTTCCCTATGATCCGTGAATTTAGTGATATTTCCGGCATAAAAACGGATGAAAGTGAGCTTGAGCTTGTTGCGGCACCAGGTCCTGCTTTTAATGAGCTTACGGCAAGAGTGAGAAAACGCTTTGAGGGCTATGAGACAAGGGAAATCTGGCAGGATGTTTTCAATTGGTTCCAAAATGACGGCTTTTGGAAAACCAAATGCACCACAATGCTTGCAGGTCTCGGGTACTCCAACCAGCCTGCACAGTTGAATAGGGCCAATGCTTTCAGCCTTTACGGCAGCCCGATAAATACAAGTATTTCACGGCTTGAGACATTTGCGTCCTGTCCCTTCTCCTACTATGTCAGGTATGGGCTGAAAGCTGAGGAAAGAAGGATATTCCGCCTTGATCCTGTGGATGTCGGTACTTTCATGCATAATGTTCTTGATGAGTTTTCACGGCTGATTGCCGCCAAAAGTATGAGCTGGCGTACTCTTGAAAAGGAATGGTGCAGGGAGCAGGTCTCATCCATTATTGACAGGATGCTGGTCAATACGCCGGAAACGGTTTTCAACAGTTCCCAAAGATATGTCTGGCTTTCCGGAAATCTTAAAAGGATAGTAACAAGAGCCGTGGTTACAATTTCCGAGCATATGAAGCGCAGCGGCTTTGAACCGGTGGGATATGAGGTGGAATTTTCAGAATTCGGCCAATACCCTCCCATAGTCATTGAATTACCTTCAGGTGAAAAACTGAACCTTACAGGCAGGATCGACAGGATAGACTCCATGACCAATGAGGATGGCACATACCTCAGGATAATTGATTACAAATCCGGTAACAGGGCATTGAAGCTGGCTGATGTGTATTATGGCTTGCAGCTTCAACTGCTTACTTATATGGATGCGGTGCTTGGAAATAAAAAAGGGAAAAAACTGATTCCCGGAGGCGTATTGTATTTCAGACTTGACGACCCTATTGTCAAGGGCGATAGACTTAGTTCCGAAGAGGATATAGAAAAGGCTGTCATGAAGCAGCTTAAAATGAAAGGCTTGCTGCTTGCTGACGTCAGGCTTGTCAAGGAAATGGACAGGCAGATAGACGGTGAATCTCTGATAATTCCTGCGAGACTGAACAAAGGCGATATCCTGGGGAGATCCTCCGTTGCTACGGAGGAGCAATTTGAAGTGCTGCGCAGCCATGTAAGAAAGACATTGGTGAATATCGGCGAGGAGATTATAAACGGGAAAGTCGGAATAAGCCCATTTAAAAAAAGGACGGCCACTGCATGTACGTATTGCAGTTATTCATCAGTATGCCAGTTTGATCCGGCAATGGCAGATAATAATTACAGATTTCTGAACGATATCGGGGATGAAGATGTATGGCAGCTCATACGTCGCGATTCGGGAGAAAAAGGCAAGGCGGAGGTAGAAGCATGAGCGCTGCGCAATGGACGCGGGAACAACTGGAAGCGATAACGCAAAAGGGATGTAACCTGCTGGTGGCGGCTGCGGCCGGCGCCGGAAAAACGGCTGTGCTTGTAGAAAGGATCATAAGGAAAGTCTCGGATTTTAAAAATCCCATAGATATAGACTCATTGCTTGTAGTAACCTTTACAAATGCGGCGGCAGCCGAAATGAGAGAGCGGATAGGGCTTGCCCTGGAGGAGGCTCTTGAAGCAAATCCCTCGTCGCAGCACCTTCAAAAGCAGCTGACGCTTCTGGGAAAGGCCGGTATAACGACCCTTCACTCCTTCTGCCTGGACGTTGTACGCAGTAATTTCCACCTGATAGGGCTGGATCCGGTATTCAGGATAGCGGATGAAACCGAAACAACTCTGATGAAGCTGGACGTTCTCGAAAAACTGTTTGAAGATAAATATGAGGCTGAAAACGAAAACGCGGTTGAAGATTTTTTAAAGCTTGCGGAATGCTATGGAGGAGGGAAAAGCGACGGGGGATTGCAGGAAATCGTCCTGTCGCTGCATGAATTTATCCAGAGTCATCCCCGGCCTTTGAAATGGCTGGAGGAGCATACGGAGGAATTCAATCTTCCCGACGGTACAGATCTATGTGATATACCATTGGGAAAAGTTATAGTAAAAAGTGTGGCAGCCGAATTAAACGGATTGCTTGCAATAACGGAAGACGCATTGTTGACTGCGCGAAAGGCAAATGGTCTGGGGCCTTATACCATCTGTCTTGAAGAGGATCTAAAGCTGCTGGAAGCGCTGCGGGAGGTCCTGCATAAAGCAGAAATTTCAGCCGCCGGATGGGATGATTTGTACCGGGCATTCAATTCATTTGAGCCCGCCAGATTGCCCAGGTGCGGGAAAGATGCGCATATTTCGGCTCAGGAGCAAGTGAAGGCGGCAAGGAAAGAAGTAAAGGACAGGCTGGTAAAGATAATCGAGAGTACTTTGAATATCACCTCGGGTGAAGCAGTAGAAGAATTTCGAGTACTTTATCCCATATTTAAAACCCTTGCCCAACTTACAGCCGAATTCGGCGATAGATTCAATGAAAAAAAGAGGGAAAGAGCCCTTTTGGACTTCAACGACCTGGAGCATCTGTGCCTGAAGATATTGCTGACCGGTGACGAGCCTTCCCGGGTCGCATTGGAACTGAGGAAGAAGTATGAGGAAATTCTCGTAGACGAATACCAGGACAGCAATCTTATCCAGGAAGTGATAATCAATACGATATCGCGTATTGAAACCGGACAGCCCAATATCTTTATGGTAGGCGACGTCAAACAAAGCATATACAGGTTCAGGCAGGCCAGGCCGGAGCTTTTTCTTTCCAAATACAACACCTATCCTTCAGCACCGGGCCTGGAAAGTATGAGGATTCTTCTCTGCAAAAATTTCCGGAGCCGCCATGAAATAATAAATGGCGTCAATTATATATTTAAACAAATCATGTCCGAGTTGGTGGGCGAATTGAACTATTCCGACGAGGAAGCATTGAACCCGGGCGCGGTGTTTCCCGAGCCTGACGGTGCAGACTTAAGTCAGGAGGATGGTTCATCCAAAAAACACGAGATATGCAGGGGCGACTCCGGAGTGTTCTTGAAAACGGAAGAGCCTTTCATGTGTATTTCATCCCCGTGTATTTCTGAAACGGGCGAATCGTCCCAGCGTAGTATGTCCCCCTGGGCTGTGGAAGTTGATATAATCGACCTGTCGGACAGAGAAAGCAATTCTGACGGCAATGTCGGTACAGAAGCGGAGGAAATGGATGAAAATAACATACAGCAGGACGAAAGCGAACGGTTGGACTCTATTCAAACCGAGGCGCGAATAGTTGCGGAAAGGATAAGAACGCTTGTGGAAAGTTCTGCTTTCAAAGTATATGATAAAAGGTTGAAAGCATACAGAAAAGTGGAATACAAGGACATTGTAATCCTTCTGCGGACCACCCGCAACTGGTCCGGGATTTTTTCCGAAGAACTGAGCCTGCAGGGAATTCCGTCATATGCCGATAGAGGCACCGGCTATTTCAAAACAGTTGAGATTCAAACTATGATATCGCTGCTCGGCATAATCGATAATCCGCTGCAGGATATTCCTCTGCTTGCCGTCCTGCGTTCCCCGATCTATTTGTTTTCTGCAGATGAGCTGGCGGATATGAGGTTGGCGGACCGGAACCTGCCTTTCTATGAAGCTGTGAAGAAATATTCCGGAAGCTGCTCCGGAATTACTGCGGATAAAGCTGCAAAATTCCTTAACAATCTTGAAGAATGGCGCAGCAAGGCAATGTACATGTCCACTGACGAACTGATATGGTATCTTTATACAGAAACATCTTATTACAGTTATATAGGAATTCTGCCCGGCGGCACACAGCGTCAAGCGAACCTGAGGATGCTTTTTGAAAAAGCCAGGCAGTACGAAGAGACCAGTTATAGGGGCCTGTTTAATTTCATCAGCTATATTGACCGCTTGAAAAGCGGCGGCGGAGATTTTGGCAGCGCAAAGGTACTTGGCGAGAACGAAGATGTAGTAAGGATAATGAGCATTCATAAAAGCAAGGGACTTGAATTCCCGGTGGTGTTTGTTTCAGGCTGCGGGAAAAGGTTCAACCTTCAGGACATGAACGGTAAAATATTGATGCACCAGGATCTCGGCTTCGGTCCCGACCTGGTGGATACCGAAAAAAGAATCACCTGGCCGGTGATAAGCAAACAGGCCATAAAATACAAAATCAAACAGGAAACACTCTCCGAAGAAATGCGTATTTTATATGTGGCATTTACAAGGGCAAGGGAAAAGCTTATAATCACGGGCACAGTGAAGGATTATGCAAAAGCCTCCGCAGGCTGGATCAAATGCGCCGGTAAAAGAGGAACCAGGCTGCATGAATACGATATGCTGAAGGCAGGGACATATCTGGAATGGATTGGCCCCGCACTTGCAGGACTTGATGATGCTGACTCCCCGGATTGGCATGTCCGGATTCTGCATATGAATGATGCAATCTCCGAGAAAAACAGCGAGCGGAAATCTGCAGAAGAGCTGTTGCAATGGCTTTTGGGACGTGTACGGAAGGATGACACCGGTAGTGGTGTCGAAGAAATAAAAAGAAGGTTGGAATGGAAGTATACATATGAAAAGGCATGTGAAATTCCTGCCAAGCTATCGGTAACGGAACTAAAAAGGCTTTCTGATATAGTATACTCAGATGAGCAGCCTGCTGCCGGACTGCAAATTCCTCCACCGGCGGCAAGACCGGCATTCATGGAAGCAACAGAAGGCCTAAACCAGGCTGAAAAGGGGTCGGCCATGCATTTTGTCATGCAGCATATAGACATAAGTACAGTAAGGCGTCTGCTGGAGGAAGGCGCCGGAAGCGCTGCGGTTGAATGTGAAATACGCAATCAGACGGCGGGGATGGTGAAGGAAGAATTTCTGACGCTGCAGCAGGCTGATGCTGGTGATGAAGGACGAATCGCCGCCTTTTTCCGTTCCGAGCTGGGTCGGAGGCTGCTGGCGGCAAAAGCTGTAAGCCGTGAGACGCCCTTCAATATCGAGCTTGAATGCGCAGAAATATACCGTGATATGCCGGCAGAAACATATGTGGGTGAAATGGTATTATTGCAGGGAGTAATTGACTGCTTTTTTGAAGAAGGTGAAGGGCTTGTATTGATCGATTATAAAACAGATTATGTACCTTCTTCCGGAATTAGCCATATAAAGGAGTTTTACGGCAAGCAGATCGGTTATTATGTCAAAGCCCTGGAATCAATTACAAGCAAAAAAGTGCTGGGGAAATATATCTATTTGTTTTATAATGGAGAAATTGTTCAATTTTGAATATTATCATACCCCTTTTGGCAAACTTAATTATATATTATTGAATGAACTAATTTTTTTGACGGATGACTTCGCAGACAGCAGTGTTTCTATGATACTTGCGAAGCGACGTTTAGAAAAATTGATTCAATTAATATAGCTATATTAAATCTGCCAGAAGAATGGGATTATGAAAAAATACAAGGTAATCAAGCGTCCTACACCTATAAATGATACGATAAAAAACAAAAAAACAGAGAATTGTTCCAGATCTCATAAAAAGCTGGAGCATATAGAAAAGCAAAGCGAGGAGTCATATGCAAATGCTGAAATATCCGGCTGCATTGATTCCGATATGCAATACATAAGAGAAATATTTAAAAACTGTTCCGACCTGATAATCAGAAGAATGGAACTGGGTGAGTATAAGACCCCTTGCTTTGCTGCTTATCTTGGCACTCTGATCAAAAGAGAATTTGTTAACGAAAATTTTCTTAAACCGCTAATGACTGAAATCAGACTAACCGGTGTCAGCGGCCATTCCGACAAAGGAATCAATGCTTCTGATATAAATGCTTCTTCCCTTTATTCGTTTCAGGTTAATGAATTCCATCTGTTCAAGGATGTAATCGGGAAGCTTCTCGTCGGATATTGCATACTTTTCATAGACGGCAGTAAAACTGCATTGGCAGCCGACACAAAGGGAGAGACAGGAAGAAAAGTGTCGGAACCCAGGATTGAAATGGGGGTAAGGGGGCCACAGGAAGCATTTGTAGAGGACTTGGGAACCAATGTTTCCCTTTTGAGGCAAAGGATCAAAACTCCGGATTTAAAACTGGAAATGTTTGAGCCCGGCAGATTAAGCAGTACGCAGGCGGCAATTTCATATGTCAGCGGACTGGCTGATGACAAAACTGTAAATGAAGTAAAGACCAGAATAAACAGAATAGATATTGATATTATTTTAGATAGCAGTTACATTGAGAAATTTATTCGCGACAGCGCTTATTCGCCTTTCCCCCAAATGGTGACAACGGAGCGGCCGGACAAATGTGCGGCTGCATTGGCGGAAGGACGTATTGTGGTCTTGATTGAAGGCTCTCCAAATGCTCTTGTCATACCTGTTACCTTTAGTGATTTTCTTGTTGCAGCCGAGGATTACTATCATCATTTCTATTTTTCCACTTTAATCAGGATTCTCAGGTATCTTGCTTTTATTATAGCTTTGCTGGGGCCTGCGTTTTATTTAGCAATAACTACATTTCACCAGGAAATGATTCCGCTGCCCCTGCTCATTACAATTACACGTTCCCGGGCGGATATACCATTTCCTGCAATTGTGGAGGCTTTGATGATGGAGTTTACCTTCGAACTGCTGAGGGAAGCCGGAATAAGGCTGCCACAGCCTGTTGGACCTGCTGTAAGCATAGTTGGAGGCCTTGTCATAGGGCAGGGGGTCGTACAGGCTGGGATTGTGTCTCAAACAATGGTTATAGTAGTTGCTCTTACGGGTATCGCCTCATTTGCAATGCCGACCTTCAATTTAGCCGTAAAGATAAGATTCTTAAGATTTCCCTTCATGCTGCTGGCATCCACGTTGGGGATGTACGGAATTATAATGGGCATACTTGTAATGCTGATACATATGGCAGGCTTAAGGTCTTTCGGCGTACCTTATCTTTCCCCTTTTGCTCCTGGTTCACTTAAGGATTTGAAGGATTCAATCGCCATTGCTCCGCTTTGGACAATGTCAAAGCGTCCGTCTTTTATTCAAAAGAATAATCCCAGCCGGATGAAAAAGAATATCAGGCAGGAGCCAGAGAGCAATGATGGAGGTTAGCTTGAAAAGTTAAAGCCTTTCATACAATTCTGTGCCTTGAGCACATGCGAAAGGAATGATAGTTAAAAGGATATGGTGAAAAAACCTGTCGCATGTATTGTAATATTCATGATGATGATAATGCTGCTATCCGGCTGCTGGGGAAAAACCGAACTGAATGAAATAGGCATTGTTACTGTGACCGGCGTTGATCTGGAGCCGGACGGGAATATCCGTATTACCGTTATGTCAATGCAGCCTGAAGCTTCCGGTGTTTCAGCGCCTGTCCGTTCCTCTACCTGGATAGGTACGGCTGTAGGCAAAAACCTGATGGACGCCTCAAAAAATCTCAGATCCATTGCAATGAAGCATTTGAACTGGATCCATAATACTATTATCATAATAGGGCAGGACGTAGCTGAACGAAAAATGGAAGAAGTGATTGACTTCTTCTCGAGAAACAGGGAAGTACGTTTCAGCAGTTATATCCTTGTAGCCCAGGGGACGGCACTTGATATATTGCAGACGCCGGCCGACATTCAGAACGACCTGCCCAAGGAAATTCTCGGTATTATCGGCAACGCACCGAAATGGTCCAAATCCTATGTAGCAAATGCCAAAGAATTTATGGTATCCCATGCCGAAGGCAGCGGCAATTACATAACAGGGAAAATAGCTGCAGTTTTTGAAAAAAGATCTACCTTTTCCGCACCGAGGCAGGAGTATGAAAAGCTGGTGCTTCGGGGTACGGAGCTCCCTATTTTGCATTTAGAGGGTTGTGCGGTTTTCAAGAATGGTATAATGGTGGGGTGGCTTGATCCGGATGAATCTAGAGGGTATTTGTGGATTACCGGAAAGATAAAAACAGGCACAATTATAACCCAAATGGAGGAAGGGAATTTATCTTTCGAAAATAATTTTATAGGGACGTCGGTTGAAGTGAGTACAAATGGTGAAGAAATCAGTTTCCTGGTCAAAATAGATACGAGAGGAACCCTTGTGGAACAAACCACGACACATGATTTAAAACAGGAAGATACAATGGAACAGATTGAAGAGGAATTTTCCGACGAGATAAAGGGAGAGATGGAGGCGGCCGTAAAAAAAATTCAAAAGGAATATAAAGCTGATGTATTTAATTTTGGAAGTCTTCTGCACAAAAAGAATCCTGATCTTTGGAAAAAATTAGGCAAGGATTGGGATGAAAAGGTTTTTCCGAATGTGAAGATTCAGTATAAGGTAAATGTGACGATAGAAAGAACCGGCAAGCTGTTGAAAAGTATTTTCCGATAATTGGATGTATACTGCAGCAATGATATTTGAAAACAGGTGAATGGATTATGGTCTTGTTTGTGATAATTGGCTTTATTTCCGTATCTGCATTGCAAATAATACATTTTTATAAAAAAAAGCAGTATGGGGAGATAGCTGTCTATTCAGTGCTGATGGCTTCTGCACTAGTTTATGCCATTAGCGGTTTAACCGACTGGGACTTTCCGGCGCCTACCAAAATAGCCGAAATGATTTTTGAGCCTTTCTCTGATTATATATTCGGCGCCCGTCTAAAAAAATAGAATATGCTTCAAGCCTTCTTCTTTCTAATGATTGCTACTGTTAAAAGCAGCAATGGAATAAAAAAAGCCATGGAAAAGCTGAGAAAGGGAAAAGTAAAGTGGGAGAAATTGAAAACACCGTTCAGTCTCTCGGAAACTGATAGCGATAAGGCGGTAATAAGCAGGCCAACAGGGACTATCATAGACTTGTAGGATTTGAAGCCGAAGAGCTGTGAAATGCCAAGAACTATCCCATAATATATTATGGTTGCTTTAATATATATTCCTATTATCCATACTCCCATAATTGTTATATCAAGGTTCCTTATATATTCACCGATGCTTGCATACCGCACATATTCCAACGCAGGAAATATTAATTTGGAAGTGAGCTTCCCGAATACCGCTATTGTCAATGTACCCAGCATTAAGCTCAAGCCCAGTACAATTATTGTCAATGTAAAGCTTTTGGTTATATTTTTTTTATCTTTTACAAAGGGTACGAACTGCAGCATGATAACCAGTTCCAGCAGCCAGGCTTGTATAAGGAGAGCGCCTTTCAGAGGCGGGATAAATCCATTTTCCAAAATCGGCAGGTAATTGGTCAGATCGGTGTGCTTAATATTGGCTATAGCTATCAGGACAAGTATCCCCAAACCGAAAGGAAGCATGATCTGATTGACCCTGGCTATAACCTCCAGGCCGTTATGTACCGCATATGCAGCAACCAAAACCGTTATAATACTGTAAATAATCAGAGGAGAATCCGGATTAAAGGAAGTAACGAAAATATCACCAAGATTTCTTACAACACTAATTGCAACTATTAGCATATAAAGGATGAAAAAGATAGCTATCAGCATTCCCGGCACTTTACCCAATATCACACTGGAATATTCTACAAATGTCTTGCCGGGGAATCTTTTTGCCAGCAGGATGAAAAGAAATGAAATCGCAAGAGCCGATACCGTCCCGAATATTACCGACAGCCAGGAATCCTGCTGTGCTTCCTGCGCAACAAAGGAAGGCAGGAATATATCCGCAGTTGAAATAACCAGAGTAAGGCCAAGCAAGCTGAACTGCAAGGCCGAGATTCTCCCTTTTTCCAGTGGTTGGTTTATTTTTGGAGAGGATGGCATATAATACTCCTTCATGTAAATATTGTAAGTAATATTTGCAAATTTGATGAAAAATATGAAGGAATTTTATATAAACGTAAAAGAATAAATCCATAGCTGTAATGGAAAGATAAAATATGATATTTGCCACCGTGATATGACATATTTGTAGTTCTTCAGGGAGGTATAATGGAGAAACTCAGACAGGAGTATATTTTAAGCATACTTTTTTATCATTCCATCGAGAGGGAGGAATTGATGCTTTGCAAATACCGCGGGTATTTGGAGAGTATTGATGACAGGAAAAAAAATCCGGAACTCTATTCCATACTTAAGGAATTTGAAAATGATGCAAGGGAGCATGTTGCCCTGTTGAAGGATAAAATGATCAAATTGAACGTCCGTGGTTAGGATTTTGGAGAAGTTATGAAGGATATTGATATTTACAGGGATCTGCTTTATTTCAGGATATCCGGCGAGGTTTATTACAACAGGAATATTATCGACATAAGGAATCCTGAAGTAAGACAGCTTTTTACACAGCTTAGAGACGATGAGATGCGTGCAGTGGTAAAGCTTCAGCAAAAAATAGAGAAGCTGGAAGCATCGCCGGGGATTGTTGCAAAAATATTCCCGGCAAAAGCCAAATTACAGAAGCAATAGTTGGGTAGAAGAAGGAAGTTAAACTGATGAATCTGATTTTATTTACACTTCTTACAATTTTAATAGCAGCCCTGCTATACATATGGATTAAAATCATGGAAAAATACGGAGGAAGCAATTTGTGAAGGCTGCAATAATCGGCGGCGGGTTTTCCGGATTGTGCTGTGCCCACGAAATGGAACGGTATGGAATACAACCGGTGATTTTTGAAAGGAAAAGCTTTATAGGCGAGCCGGTAAATCATGTAACCTCTATTATCAGTATAAGCCACAGGCCTGTATATGATGCCCTGAAGTATTATAAAAAACAGTTGAATATAGATATAAAACCTCTGGGTTTAATACGCAGGCTAATACACCATTCTCCCCATATGACATCGGAAATCAAAGGCATTCACGGTTATTTACTGAAGAACACTGCCGACGCCGACAGCACTAAAATACAATTGCTGAGTCAACTGAAAAGTACAGAGATAAGATTAAGTGTCCTGGGTGATTGCAAAAAATTGTCAAATGAATATGATTATGTAGTAGTAGCTACCGGCAATTATGCTGAAGCCCAGGAGCTTGGCGCCTGGCAGGAATGGTTTAAAGGGATGGTCAGAGGAGCTGTAGTACAGGGGGATTTTGATCCGGAAGCGCTCATTATGTGGATTAACAAGGATTATCTCAAGGACGGATATGCGTATCTAGCCCCGTTCAGCCGCAGCAAAGCTTCCCTGATACTGGTTGTCAGCGACGTCAATGAGCGGGAAGTCGATCACTACTGGGAGCTTTTTCTTGACGCGGAGAATATCAGGTATACCATTATTGAAGAATTCAAACTGGAACATAGAGCAGGCTACGTATATCCGCTCCGCATCGGTAATACGTTTTTTATTGGAAACTCCGCAGGCGGACTTGATCCTTTTCTGGGATTCGGGCATTTCAACGCAGCGGTAACAGGCGTTGCCGCCGCACGGTCTATTGCGGCCGGTTTGGATTATAACAGGCAATTGAAGCAAATCATTAAAAGAAATTTAGAAATGCGGCAGTTCAGAAAAGTCTTCGATAATATGCCAAACAAGGATTACGACAGGATTATTACAGCTATCTGCCTGCCCGGAATAAAACAGCTGCTGTACCACTCGCCTGTAAACATATCAAAAATCGGTGCATTTCTCAGTAAATTTATTTTACAAAAAGATAAGCTTGGAAGGTAGGTCAAGTTTCCAAAGGACACTTTTATTCTGTTCATCGCAGGGAGTTATTGCAGAGCGGCCATCCCAGAAGATATCTGTAAAACAATATTATCCATGTGTATGTTACGGCATATGTCACAATGGACCATGGCATAGGTACCCATCCTGTCAAAACAATTGAGCCGGTAAGGATGCTTGCATATTCAAAAACAAGCATGGCAGCAATCCATATAACTGTGTATATGAGGATTTTCTTAAGGTTTTCCGGTAAAAAAACTACATAGACAATGTTCAGAGGGGTATAAACGAATAATACACCCAGAAGAATATATAGAGTTGATTCCTCCGGAGTGATATAATAATAAAGCCCAAGCCTGACCCCAAAGGCTATGTCAAAAACCGTAGAATAGGCTACTGTTGAAATACCGATGATCCATGCCGGCAGATTGGTCCCTTTAAGTATTGCAGCAGCTGCAAGAATTAACATGGATACAACGGCTGATGTCCAAAAAAAAGTATACTCCAATAGAATGCCTCCATTTGATTTTCACCTGACGGTATCTGCCATTCACTCCTCGGTTCGAGCCGGCCTTGTCCGACATTTGGATTCCCAAGTTTATTCTCTCTATGACTTTGACTTATTATACACATTTTTCATTTGAAAGTGACAAAATGCGAGTATATAATGAATATGCACTTATATTTTATAATTGTTTTGCTTATCATAATAATATTTCAGAATGCAAATACAATGCAAAAAGCCCTGATAAAGAGGTAATTACGTGAAAAAGATAGAACATGGATATGAAATGAGCTTGTTGGTTATAGTCGTTACGCTATTGCTGTCAGGCTGTGCAAGCGAAAAGATAAATAACGGAAATCGTCCGGGAAATGACGGCTCCCAGCCTTCTCTATCCGAAACTGCATCACCGGAGGCAGCATCTACTCCTCAAATCACTTCAAGCCCTGTGCCGGAAATTGACCTATCTGTAGTAAAGCCCAATGAAGCAGGAAAAATAATGATAGTGATGTTCCATAACTTTGTGGAAACCTATAAAACCGGGGACAAACAATTTACTACTACTTTTGAGGAATTCAGGAAGCTGCTGGGTACGCTTTATGATTCAGGGTACAGGCTCATCAGTTTAAAGGATTATCTGGATAATAATATAAATGTTCCGGCAGGATTCATACCGATGGTGTTTACTTTTGATGACGGAACTTCCGGCCAATTCAATATGGTGAATGAAAATGGCGTTCAGGCTGTTAACAGTAAATCTGCCGTAGGGATCATGGAGGAATTCAACAGGGAGCATCCTGATTTCGGGCTCAAAGGTACATTTTTTGTAAATCTGGGTGATAATACTTTTTCCGGTGCGGGGGCGCTTGCGGAAAGGCTCAGGTATCTCATTGACAAAGGCTTTGAAATAGGCAACCACACTTATTCACACATAAACCTGAAAAAAACAACGGATGCCGATATTGTCCAGAAGGAAATAGGTGGTAATCAGAAAAAAATGTATGAATTGATACCCGGGTATAAATTTTATGCGTTCTCTTTACCGTATGGCGAACCCTCAAAGGATTTGCAGCAGTATGTAGCCAAAGGCGTATTCCAGGGAGTGGAATATGAAAACCTTGCAATTATGGATGTGGGATGGGATCCTGCCTTATCACCTGTAAATTCCGGATTTAATCCGTTATCCATCCATCGCATAAGAGCTTCAGGCATTACACCTGTCGAAGCGGACCTTGCATGGTGGTTGGAGCGGGAAAAAAGGGATGCCCTGTATATAAGCGACGGAAACCCGGATACTGTCACAGTTCCTAAGGCCAGGGAAGCTTCTGTCGATACTTCGAAATTGAATGGAAGGAAATTGATTGTATATTAATTTACATTTTGTAAAATTTATGCTATATTAATATAAATGGATTTTCTATGAAATCAGAGCCTGTTTAAGCATAAACTTGCAATAAAAAACTTATTATAATATAATTGTTTTAAGAACTCAGGATAAAAATTACATTATTACATGATGTGATTTTTATTTGCTGTATTGCCCGGAGGCAATCACTATATGGCAAGCTGGTTTCGATGTCCCCGGGTCTTTTGTTTTATGAAAGTATTACAGGTATACTAACATTTACTCCGAAGGAGTGTTTGATATGGCAAAAGG
>VEPD01000147.1 GCA_012027035.1 Ruminiclostridium sp.
CAGGCGTAAAGTAGGTACGTTTAGGAATTTCACGCCCCAAGAAATATACTCCTCATTAATATTATAACCTCATTGAAAATTTCAACGGCATTAAAATTTTCAACGGCATTGTAATTTTCAATTACATTAAAAATTATAATCCGTTTATTATATATACCCCTTTGTCCATTATTTGTCTGGTCTGTGAAGGCTGAGGGTGGGTTTTATAAAACCTGATCCAGGGATTTTTGCAGAACAAAAAAACGTGGGGCTCTACTGTTCAGCAAGAGCGTATGAGCCCCAAGTTACCCGAAGGCATGGTAAGATTAGCTTTGAATTTATTTAAAGCCAGCGCCGCGCCTGAGGATAGCAAAGAAAAAAATAAATGGAGGAAATAAAATATGAAGAAAAGAGAAATCAGTGCGCTACTGGCAGCATTGCTACTATTTTTGGTAGTATTTGCATCAACTCCCGTCAGTGCATACATAGATGTAGGGATAAAATGGACAGGAACATCAACTGTATATGGATGGGACTGGTGGGGATCGATACCATCAGATTGGAAACCTGCCATTAGAGAAGCTGCAGCTACTTGGAATGCTGCTGGTTCAAAGTTCAGGTTCAATGAATACTATTGGACAGGGAATATATATAAAGATCAAATTGTTGGCGATATACAAGCCGATACAAGAGTATATTGGAATGTTAATGACCCGGATACAATTGCAGGTGTTGATACGACATTTAATAGCAATCTGGAATGGTCAACAACAGGAAATCCAGCTCCCTGGCAATCTGATGTTCAGGATGTAGCTACACATGAATTTGGCCATTGGTTGGTATTGGGTAATGTTGGTGAGTCAACCTATACCATGTATGAAGAAGGCTCGGGGGGTACAATCGGGAGAAGAACACTAGAACAGGACGATAAAGACGGTATAATACACATATATGGAGCCGAATAACTGTATTGCTTTAAGGAGAAGGTACTTATGAATAAATTATACATATCAATATTGCTGGCAGCTATACTTATTGCTGGTGCTACGGTATTAATTAATACGAATAAAGAAGAACCTACTTTTGCTTTGAGTTCAGCCTCATTTACTACAGCTGTATTTAACAACTCACATCTGGCAAATCGATCAGATAGTATTATCATAGGCCATGTTATAGAAATCCTTCCAAGTAGATGGAATACTCCGGATGGAACAAAACCGATATCAAACGATAAAATTTCAGCGACAAAAGAAGAATTCTATAAACAACGAAAAGCCAAAAATATCTATACCGATGTAATTATTAAGGTAGATAGAATAATAAAAAATAAATCAACTCCGGCAATGATAACTGTGAGGACAATTGGTGGGGAAGTAGGAGAATATGGAATGATTGTAGAAGATGAGGCCAGGTTTAAAGTTGGCGAGAATGTATTACTGTTCCTTACAAAAGAAGATGTTGATACAGATAACAGTGCTGGAACCCACTACAGAGTATATGATATGAAGTATGGTAAATTCAGCATTACAACGGATAATCAAGCAGTAAGGTATGGCGTTCCTACAGAACATCAAAAAATACCTCTTGAAATGTTGTTAAATTCCATAGGGGCTCAATGAGCCTCTTTTTTTATTTTTTATGAAATCACTATTAACGTAGTGAGCTGATTTTTAATTGAGTAATGTGATTCCTGTTATAGTCATTTACTCAAACAACATTGATTCCCCCACCATGAAGTTCAGAAGGTGTCGAAATATAATTTTAGGCTTTTAGGGTAGGTATTTATTCATCGTGGCTAAATCACGGATACTCAAATCAAAGCGGCATATCAATGGCTGCGCCGTTTGTGAATGGCATATTGGTCAAGAGCAAGAATTTATCCATGACTCTTGGGGTGTATGTAAATCAAAATTAAAGCCTTGCAATGAATGCTATTATGCTCGCAATAATGGCAATGCCCCTATTTGCCACTGTTAATTCGCTCCTGTTTATTGCGTCTTCTTCACTATCAAGGGCGCGGTCAAGAGTATAAGTTGAATAAATGATCAGTCCCATCGCCAGATAAACAGGCATCTCTGGTTCAATACTTGCGAACAAAAATGCTATGTGCAGCCTGAGAGCCCCTGAGAAAGCTACAAGAGTTGAGGAA